>JBAVUV010000169.1:0-5624 GCA_049696955.1 Candidatus Sulfotelmatobacter sp.
GGTTCATCCAGCAGAAGCACGCATGGATCGGTCACCAGCGACCGCGCCAGTGCAACACGCTGCCGTTCTCCACCAGAAATTTCCGCAGGGCGGCGTCCCCTCAAATGATCGATGTGCAACTCCTGCAGCATCTCGGCCGCACGCCGTTTTCTGGCAGAGCGCGCCAACTGCGCCAGACCATATTCGACATTCTGTTCCACCGTGAGATGCGGAAACAGCGCCAGATCCTGCAGCACGTATCCCACGCCGCGCTTGGCGACCGGAAGGTTCACGCGAGAGTTCGCGTCAAATAGAACCCGCTCTCCCACGGCAATTCGCCCCAAATCCGGCGTAGCCAATCCGGCAACGCAATCGAGCACCGTGGTTTTACCAGCCCCCGACGGTCCGAAAAGAATCGTAAATCCCGGCCCAGCGCTGAACTCCACCTCGAGTGAAAAGTCACGCTCCGTGGAGGCCAAAGTCTTGCCAACGCTTGCTGCCAGAATTGAACTTGCGGATTTGGGTTCCACCGGCGAGGACATGAAAGCTTTGTTTATTTGATCGGTCCCAGGAGCCAGGATTTCTGCTGCAGCGCTCTCCGGTTCAGCCCATAGACCACCGCCAGCACCGCGAAGCAAAAGATTAGCAGCAGTACAGCCATCGCATTTGCTCCCGCATAATTCGAAGCCTGCACCTGGTCATAAACACTGATAGAAACCGTCCGCGTTACGCCCGGGATATTTCCGCCAACCATCAGCACCACGCCAAACTCGCCCATGGTATGGGCGAATGCCAGTGCCACACCCGTAACCAGCCCTGGCATGGAAAGCGGGACGATCACGCGAAAAAAAGTCCGCAGCGGCGAAGCTCCCAGAGTAGCCGAGGCTGCTATCAGTTTTCTATCGATCGATGAAAAAGAAGCCGCGAAAGGCTGCACTGCAAACGGCAAACTATAAAGAATGGATCCAATCACCAGTCCGGTAAACGTGAACGCCAGCGTATGTCCCGTTAAAGATTGCCACCAGCGTCCCAGCGGACTGAGCGAACCGAGCGCAACGAGCACATAAAATCCCAGCACCGTCGGCGGCAGCACAATCGGCAGCGCCACCGTCGCTTCCACCAGAAATTTCCCGCGCCAGCGCGAGAACGCGATCCAGTAAGCAAGCGGCAAACCGGCGACCAGAAGAATCGCCGACACTACTACCGCCAGTTCTATGGTCAGCCGGAACGCCTGCCAATCAAATACCTGCCAATCGATCGACATATTGTTTGGAAATTGTACAGCGCGATTCTTCGATTCCCAGAATAGCTTCCCGAAATGGTCCTGAGCCCAGTTTATTCGCGTTTGAGATTGACCCCGCTATCCGCCACTCCCATACTTGCCTCGTCCGCTCCACTCCTTATGATTTCTCCTGCGTTCGGCCGTGCCCTTCGAGCCTTCTCACTTTTACTTTTGCCGCTTCTTGCGGCATCGACTGCGCAAGCGCAAGGCGCAAAGAAGAATGTGACGACCACCTCGGCCACCGATGACGATCACGAGCAGGAGCGCGCGGAGTGGTTCCTGCATGGACGCACGATTCCCGGCAAATCCGCCGCCGAGCTGCGCCATCGCGCTTATCAGGCGAAAATGCAGGCCCGCACCCTTCGGCTGGCTCGCGCCAGTGGAGTTCATCCGGATTCCCAACCATCAACGCTCTCCAGCGGATGGACGCCGCTTGGCCCCGTACCACTTGCCTCTGATGCCACCGGCACCGGCTTTCAGGATTATCATCAGGTCGCCGGCCGCGCCACCGCTGTCGCAATCGATCCCGCGGACCCGACCGGAAACACAATCTATATCGGTGGCGCGCAGGGTGGAGTCTGGAAATCCACCAACGCCGCCACCAGCATCGCCAACAATGTGACATGGTCGGCGGTCACCGATAATCAGGCTACGCTCTCGATCGGCTCAATCGCGATTCAACCGGGAAATTCCAACCCCGCGAACAGCGTGATTCTGATCGGCACCGGAGAAGCCGATAATTCCGCAGACTCTTATTTCGGCCTCGGAATTCTGCGTTCCGCCAACGGCGGCAACACCTGGACCTTAATCCCTACCGCCAACAGCGGCGCCTTGTCTTTCAGTGGTCTCGGCGGAACGCGCATGGCCTTCAACACGACCAGCGGACACACGAACACCGTTGTCGCAGCGATGGCGGCAAGCTCCGAAGGCGAAGTCTCCGGCGCACTAACTTCCAATACATATCGCGGCCTCTACACTTCCGCCGACGCCGGACAGACCTGGACCTACAATTCACTCTTCTCCGGCGGAACGGTTGAAGCAACATCAGCAACCTCGGTGGTGTATAACGCGGCCGCCGGATTATTTTTCGCAGCCCTCCGCTATCACGGCTTTTACTCTTCGCCTGACGGCGTCACGTGGACGGCGTTAGCAAATCAGCCAGGCACTGCCGGCCTGTTGAACGCCGCAGCCTGTCCATCGAACTACGTTACAACCTGCCCCATCTATCGCGCCGAAATCACGGTCGTGCCCGGACGCAATGAAATGTATGTCTGGTTCGTTTCTCTTGACTCCAACGACAATCCCGTCGACCAGGGAATTTGGCAAAGCGAGAACAGCGGCGCATCGTGGACGCAAATCAACGACAGCGGCATCATCAACTGCGGCGACGTCAGCGGTTGCGGCGTGGAGCAAGGCTTCTACAACCTTGCGCTGCTGGCCGTTCCCAACGGAAGTGCTACCGATCTCTACGCCGGAGCCATCAATCTATATAAGTGTTCGATCAGCTCCCTGAATCCCACCTGTGCCACCACGCCATTCCTGAACCTCACCCATGTTTATGGCTGCGATCCGCTCAGCGCGCTCGCGCATGTTCACCCCGACCAGCACGCGCTCGCCTACACGATTCCAACGTCCGGTTCCGATTTGATGTATTTCGCGAATGACGGCGGCATCTATCGCGCGCTGAACGGTTTCACCGGACTCACCACCGGCGCGTGCTCGGGCACAAATCAATTCGACGACCTCAATCAGAACCTCGGCTCGATGACCCAATTCGTCAGCTTCTCGCAGCATCCCACCGATCCCAACACGATCTTCGGAGGCACACAAGATAACGGTTCTCCCGCAACCGCGACGGCGACAACAAGTTCAGCCTGGGGAAATGTTCTCTCCGGCGACGGCGGCTACAGCGCGCTCGATTCCAACACCGGCAACTGGTTCGCCTCGAACCCCGACACCGGATCAGGAAGTCTCGGCATCCAGCAATGCTCTTCCGGAATCAGCTGCAACGATTCAGATTTCACTACAGTCGTGAGCAGCGCCGACGTCGGCGGCGACGACGGCGCATTCTATTTTCCCTACATTCTCGATCCGCAATCCACCAGTTCGATGCTGATAGGAACCTGCCGCGTGTGGCAAGGCCCGCGATCCGGAGGCGCATTCGCCGCACTCAGCCTGAATTTCGAAACCTTCGGCACCGCAACCTGCGCGGGAAACGAAGTAAATGTGATTCGGTCCCTGGCCGCCGGTGGACCCACGAATGCAAATGGTTCAGAAGTTATTTATTCCACTACCGACGCCGGCGGACTGAACAACCCGTCTTCGCCTCCCGGAGGAAACATTTGGGTCACCACGAATGCCACAGCAGTCTCCGGCACGTCTTCCACATTTACTAACACCACGCTCAACGGCCCCGGTGGCGCCAGCATCAACCCCAATCAATTCCCCATCTCAAGCGTTGCTATCGACACCTCCGACCCAACCGGCAACACCGCTTATGTCACCGTGATGGGATTCACCGGTGGTCCTGGCCACATCTGGCGGACCACAAACGCCGGGGCGAACTGGACGGATTTCAGCGGCACTGGCACAAATGCAATTCCGGATTCTCCCGTGAATGCAGTCGTCGTCGATCCCGGCTCACATATTATCCACGTCGCCACTGATGTCGGGGTCTTTCAAAGTCTGACGTCGATTGCCGCCTGGACCGAACTCGGTCCAACCTCAAGCGTGGAATCAACCGGCTTCCTGCCCAACGTCGCAGTCACCGCTCTCGCAATCTTTAATTCCGGCGGACAAAAGTTGCTGCGAGCTTCCACCTACGGCCGGGGCGTGTGGCAATACAATCTGCTGGCCGTACCGGATTTTCAAATCTCACTGCCAACCGCTGCGCTAACCATTTTCCCCGGCAACTCGATAAATTTCACCGGCACGCTTACATCCCTCAATGGTTATGACAACTCCGTTCAACTCACCTGCACCGCCGGAACATCAGCTGCTCCCAGCCCTTGCGTTCCCACCCCCGGCAGCCTCACCCCAACTCCCACCGGCGCAGCATTTTCCCTGAACGCCGGCAGCAACACGATCGGAAATTACAATTTCAACCTGCAGGCTTCCGGAACCGATCCCAACAACACAACCCACACTGCGGCACTCACTTTGCAAGTCATCAACTTCAGTGTTACGGCTCCGTCCCCAACCACCGTGAACGTGCCTCGGGGCGCCACTTCCCTTCCCGTTAGCTTTCAACTTTCCGCGCAAGGTTCTTTCAATCAAAGCGTAACTTTGAGTTGCAACATCGGTCTCCTCATTCACGGCGCGACTTGTGCCTTCACCCCCGGAGCAACCTTCAACCTGACCTCCGGTTCGCCAGTGACGGCGACGGCTACGGTAACCGTCCCCGCCAGCACTCCCATCGCCGACTACACTGTCACGCTGCAAGCCAATACCAACGGAGCTCCCGTTCCTCTGGCTACAACCTTCACGGCGGACGTCGTTCTGAATCCCACGTTCGTCCTCTCCGAACCCACGGCTTTCCCCAACGTAAAAGCGGGAAGCACCGGTACCACCGGCTCCATTACCATCTCTTCGCAAGACGGCTACGCTGGCACCGTCAGCCTGAGTTGCGTCACCACATTTGGAAGTGACAGCTGCAACATCAGCCCTGCGTCCGTGAGCGTGGCCCTCCCGCCTGCGGCCCCAGCTACCGCCGTTCTCACCGTCAACGGAACCAGCTTTTCCCCAGGCACTTACCAGGTCAGCGTTCTCGGCACGTCCGCTTCGCTCTCCGACTCTTTGCCAGTTCCCTTCTCCGTTGGCGACTACATCATTGCCGGAACGCAAACGCTCACTACCGTTCCCGGTGCTCCCGCCACGGCAAATCTCACCTTCACATCCGAGTACTCCTACAGCGGCAAAATTAATCTCACCTGTGACGCCACAGCCCTTGCCGGAGCGACCTGCGCGCTCAGCCCGGTCAGCCCAATCACAATCGGAAGCGGATCGGTAGTCCCCGTAACCGCGACCATCACCGTCCCAAGCAACTCGGTCGTCGGCATTTACAGCATCAAGCTCAATACACAAGGTTCCACCGTCGAACCGATTCACTCGTGGACGATCGCTCTCGCGGTGCAGAATTTCTCTTTCAGCGCCGTAACGCCGCCCACGCAAACCGTTGGCGCCGGTCAAACCGCCACCTACAACTTCAGCGTGATGCCGGCCGGGGCCGCGTTCGCTAATCCCGTGACTCTTTCCTGCATCGGTGCCCCCGCCAACTCCTCATGCACTTTCACGCCGAATCCCGTAACCCCCGGCAGCGCCGCCGCTGCAGTGGTTATGACCGTCACTACCAGCGCCACAGCCG
>JBAVUV010000170.1:0-15045 GCA_049696955.1 Candidatus Sulfotelmatobacter sp.
CAGTTCCTGCAGCAATTCTTTCTGGCGCTTATTCAGCTTGGCGGGAATCTGCACTCGGACCTCCACGTAGAGATCGCCTTTACCGTGACCGTTCAGCACTGGCACGCCCTTGTTGCGAACGCGGAACGTTGTGCCGGGCTGGGTTCCATCCGGAATCTTGAGCGTGTGCTCGCCTTCCAGCGTAGGAACCTTAATCTCCGCGCCAACCGCCGCTTGCGTAACCGAAAGCGGGACTGCGCAGTGCAGATCGTTGCCTTCACGAACGAAAAACGGATGCTCCTTTACATGCAACACAACGTAAAGGTCGCCAGCCGGCCCACCGAACGGACCAGCCTCGCCGCCGCCGGTAAACCTGATTCGCGTGCCATCTTCCACGCCCGCTGGAATCTTCGCATCCACTGATCGTTGCCGCAGAAGCCTGCCTTCCCCCTTGCACTTGGGGCAGGGATCAGTAATCACGCTGCCCGCTCCCTGACACGATGGACAAGTTCGCGCAATGCTGAAGAAGCCCTGCTGGTATCGCACCTGTCCGCGGCCCGCGCACGACTTGCAAGTAGTGGGACCTTTGCCGGGAGCGGCACCTGACCCGCTGCAATCTTCGCAGGCTTCGTGGCGGCGGACCATCACGTTCGTTTCAGTGCCGAAGACAGCTTCTTCAAACTCGAGAGTGATGTCTTCGCGCAGATCCGCGCCGCGTTGTACCCGGCTGCGGCGGCGGCCACCACCAAATGCATCTCCGAATCCGAAGAACTCACCAAATATCTCGCCGAAATCCTGGAACACCGTGGGATCAAAACCCGCACCACCCGAAGATGCCCCACCGACTCCAGCATGTCCGTAACGATCATAGAGAGACCGTTTATCGGAGTCCGCGAGAATTGCGTAAGCCTCGGTTACTTCCTTGAAACGCTCCTCCGCATCGGGATTATTCGGATTGCGGTCAGGATGCCACTGCATGGCGAGCTTTCGATAAGCGCTCTTCAGTTCAACTTCGGTTACCGTGCGGCTTACGCCAAGCACCTCGTAATAGTCGCGTTTTGCGTTCGTGGTCAGAATGGACGCCTCTCCTTCATCAAATAAAGCTGGGGTTGGAACTTACCTTCCGGGATTTTTTGCCACCTTCACCATCGCGGGACGCAGCAGCCGGTCTTTAAACTTGTACCCGCGCTGCAACTCTTCAATCACTTGATGATCGGGAGCGGCGGAGGTTTCCACCATTTCGATGGCCTCGTGATAGTGCGGATCAAACGCTTCGCCCTTGGCCGCGATCGGATGCACCGAAAGCTTGGCCAGCGCGCTCAGCAACTGCTTGTAAATCAGATCGACCCCGTTGCGGAAGTCGGCTGGCTCTGACTTCACCTGCAATGCGCGCTCAAAGCTGTCGAGCACAGGAAGCAGAGGTTTAATCGTATCCGTAGCCGCATACTCACGAAAATCTTGTTGTTCTTTCGCATTTCGGCGGCGCACGTTCTCGAACTCCGCCTGCATGCGTGCCAGGCGGTCGAGCAGGGAGTCGCGCTCGGCTCTTAGTTTTTGCAAATCCGATTGGGGAGCGGACGCTTCTCCACCCGCAGACGAAGTTCCCGCGCTCTCCGATTCGGTATCGGCCGCGGGAAGTTCGTGCTCTAAATCCAGGCCGGTTCTTTGTGCTTCTGATCTTTCCACGTCTGATCTACCGTTCACTTTACTCATAAAAAACCTGGTTACTCCGATTCATTCAGAATTTTATCGAACAGGCGGGCAATGTAGGAAACTGCGGTCATGGTGTGCTGATAATCCATCCGCGTGGGTCCGATTACCGCCAGCGATCCAACCATGTCGCTTCCCGAGCGCGCCGGGGCACCGATTAATACAAAGTTCTGCATCGACGGAATCGCATCGTCCAGCCCAATGACCACTCTCACCGCCTCCTGCTTTACATCCAGATAGGCTCCGAGAAGCTTCGCGATTTTCTCCTTCTCCTCGAGAGTCTTCAACATTTCCTGCAGGCGCTGACGATCCTGCTGCCCCGTAACCAGATTGGCCGCGCCTTCCACGAACACCACCTGCGTTCCGGCTTCGGAGGCGAGCGCACCCTGTTTATAGAGCTGCTCGATGGAATTCATCAGCCGATCATATTCGCTGCGCTCCTGTTCGATTCTTCGCGCCAGTTCGGCGCGCATCGTCTCCATCGTCCACCCGCGAAAATTTTCGTTGATGTAGCGAGCCGCGAGGTCAAGTTCACTTTGCGCCAGGTCCAGCCGCAACACCCGGTCGCGCACTAAACCCGACCGCGTCACCAGCACGGCCAGAACTTTCTGATCTCCAAGCCGCGAGAAGTACACATGTTCCAGCGCATTTTTCGTTCCGCTGGAAGCCACGGTTACTCCCACGTTTCGCGAAATAAGCGACAACACCCGCGAGGTGCGCTCCATAAATTCCTGCACGTCGCTGATCCCGGCCAGCGATTCGGAAATCATGCTCTGTTCCTGCGGAGCAAGCTGGGCCGTTCCGGAAATCTGCTCCACGTAATAGCGATAAGCCTCGGGAGTCGGAATGCGTCCCGAAGAGGTGTGCGTCTGTTCGAGGAATCCAGCCTCCGATAAATCGGCCATCACGTTCCGGATCGTCGCCGGGCTAAGGCCTTCACGATTCGATCGCGATAGCGTACGCGAACCGACGGGCTCGCCCGTGGAAATAAAAGTCTCCACGATTGCAGTGAGAACTTCGCGTTCCCGCTTGCCGATGTTGGGATCAGAGGGCATGTTTACTTCTTACAACTCTATTCTATAAAAGGGCCGTCCAGGCTACGCCATCCCGGGTTCTGCTAAGTAATTTAGATGCAGAAACTTAGCCTTACGACGCAAACCGCCCGCGCTGCTTGGATTCTAGGAAGGCGGTGGGGTCCTGTCAAGGATGACGAGGAGGAGCGGGCGCGGGGCACCTTACCCGTCACGGCCTGCCAGACGGACTGCTGAACGGCAAGTTGGCGGCAGGCGGACCGTAGGAAACAGTCATGAGCGCTCCCTCTTCGAAGCCATCGGAACTCTCCACCGTTCCCGGGCAAGTTCTCAGGTCGACGAACAAATCCTCATAACGCATGCACTATTTGGTGGGCCTTGCCGTCATGCACACAAAGTCACCTTTTCAATTCCGCGGGCCAGTTCGTCAGTAACTGGAGCGGAGCCTGGGCTTCTTCTTCTGCGTGGTTGACCAGCAGTCGCTTTCCGTCGGCGGAGACGTCGAACGATATGCCGATTCCAGGCGAAGTGGTGTTGAACAGATGCTGCGGCGTGCCGACCTCGATCTCCGATCTTTTCACAGCGATCGGGCAAGCGAAGAAGTCATTGGTAATGTTCTGGTAGAAGAGTTCTTTTCCGTCAGCGCGCCATGCCGGGTAGGCTCCCCCGTTTGACGACACTTTCCATTTGCCTTTTCCTTCCGGGAAACTGGTTATATAAATCTCCTGTAGTCCGGATTCGTCCGAGACGTAGGCCACCCAGCGGCTGTCTGGCGAAACGCGATAGCTATTGATGTTCGACAGCGGGGAAGGCGGTTGCACGATTGCTACCGGCTTGGCCTCTCCGGCAACGGGCACGATCCAGAGAGAAACCATTTTCTCGCCGTCACCCCAGATGTAAGTCAGGTACTTTCCATCAGGGGACCATGCAGGATAGTGATAGTTATTTTGTTCGGTGATCAATGTCTTTTCGGCTCCGCTCCCATCGGCGGCCTTGGAGCGAATTTCGACATTACCTCCACCTTTCGCCATTCGCGCCGAGAAGATAATCGTTTTGCCGTCTGGCGACCAGGTGGGTTCCTGAACGATCTGCTGGTCGAATGTGATACGCGTCTTGGTCTTGCGCTCCAAATCGAGCGTCCAAATGCCGGTGCCGCTGGCAAACGCCACTCGCTTGTTATCCGGCGAGAGGCGTACATCAATGATGGTATCTTCGCCCGGATCGAAGTCAGCCAGCGCTTTTCCAGACAGGTCGAACCATACCAGGCTGCTTTTGGCCGAGGCCGCATTGCCGAGCTGGTACACCATGAGTCCGTTCTGCGATACCGCGAAAATGCTGCGCCACACACCAACATCGTCGCGCAGGTTATTGAACAGCGGAACTGCCGATCCTGATAAGGTCCCCGACTGAGGATCAAAAGGTTGGGCGACCAGCGCCGTGTTGGCTCGGTAGAGCAGGTAGCCGGAAGCGTATTGCGCGGCCGAATCAGCGGCCACGAGCTGGCGAGTTTCCTTATTATCCACCGATCCGAAGTAGATTCCGTTCGGTTTAGGATCGCCTCCAGTGTGGCTGGTAGCGAGAAAAAGAAAGTGCTTGCCATCGGGCAGGAACCAGGGCCAGCGATGGGTATCGTGCTTGGTCTTCTCAATCAATGTCGCTGGCTCAACCGTGCCGCCTTGCGCACTAACTTTCGACAGGGCGCCAATATAATCCGGGGCGAACACAATCACATCGTTGGCGCTCCAGCTTCCGCCGCGTGAGTTCGGGGCGTCGGCTAACACGCTGACCGGACCGCCGGTGGCGGCGATCTTCGCCAGCTTGCCATTGGCGAAGAAGCCAATGTAGCGGCCGTCCGGTGACCAAAAAGGGTGCATCGCATTCTGCGTGCCCTCGAGCTGTTGCGCGGTGTCACTGTTCATTGCGCGGACCCACAACATCTTGGATTCGCCGGAATGAGCCACGAAAGCTAACTTGTCGCCCTGCGGAGACAGCACGGGCATGCCCCCGGCGTCGCCGGTGGTGTCGAGGAGGAATTTATCCGGGGCCGGGATTTCAGCGTGAAGCGAAAGAGAGTCTGCGGACGATTTCGCCCAGCGGTATCCGGCGTATCCGGCGAGTGCAATGAACGCGAGCAGAACCGCGGCCGCCCAAACTCCCCACGACTTCCTGAATTCCGCAGATGGCTTATCAGATTCGACTGGTGCAGATTCGGCGACCCAGCGCAGGTCGATCGCGACGTCGTGCGCCGACTGCATGCGGTCTGCGGGATCTTTGGCAAGGCAGGCTTGCACGACGCGATCGAGCATGGGTGGGACTAGCGGTTGGCTGGCGCTGATGGGCTCTGGATCTTTTTCCAGAATCGACGTGAAGACGCTGAGTTGCGATTTGCCTTCGAACGCGCGGCACCCGGTAATCATTTCATAGAGAACGCATCCGAAGCTGAACAGGTCGCTGCGGGCGTCGGCCTCCGCGCCCTGCAGAAGTTCGGGTGCCATGTATTGGAACGTTCCAACGATCGAACCCTTCTGAGTGAGTGGCGACGCGGCAGCAGTGAGCGAGGCAAGGTTCACGGTCGGAGTGGAAGGTGTGAACGGACCGACGGTGTTTGCGGCAATCGATAACTCACGCTTTGTCAGCCCCGGCTTGGCCAGCCCAAAGTCCATCAGCTTTGCGCCCGCTTTGGTAAGCATGATATTCGCCGGCTTCAGATCGCGATGAATGATTCCCTGTTGATGCGCTTTCTCCAGGGCTTGTGCGATTTCTATTCCAATCTTCAGAACTTGCTCAACAGGCAGCGCGCCCTTTACCAGGCGCTCGGCCAGCGTCTGCCCTTCGAGATATTCCATCACTAGGAACTCAGTTCCGTCCTGCGTGCCGATGTCATAAAGCGTGCAGATGTTCGCATGCTGCAGCGCGGAAATGGCTTTGGCTTCGCGCTCCATGCGTTGCTTCAATTCCGGGTCAGAGGAGAGGTGCGCAGGCAGAACTTTGATCGCGACGGTGCGGTCGAGGCGAGTGTCCTTGGCGCGATACACCTCTCCCATGCCGCCCGCACCCAGCGGGTTGAGGATTTCGTAAGGACCAAGCTTGGTGCCAGAGGCTAGAGCCATGGGTTGGCGCAATTATAGCCCCAGGAGGATCACTGATAAGGAAACGGATAGGACCCTAATTCCGATCAGAGTCCCAGGCCCTCAAGGCGCTTTCGCAAACCATTCTTCGAACCATTCGAGCGATCGCAGTGAATAGTCCCGCGAGTCGGCGGGCTTGATCAACATGTGTCCCTCATTCGGATAGACCACAAGTTTCGTAGGCACGTGAAAATAACTCAGCGCGTGCCACCATTCCACCGATTGTTCCATTGGAACTTCGCCATCGCGGTCGCCCACCAGAATCAACGTAGGAGTTTTCACCGCTTTGACGAAATGCATGGGATCGCTCCTGTTGTAAACCGCGGGATCGTCATACACCGACGCGCCGAAGAATGGAATCATCCATTCGTCGATATCATTGAGACCGTAATAGCTGAGCCAGTCGGAAAGTCCCGCGCCAGCCACCGCGGCGGCAAAGCGCTGCGTCTGGGTTTCAGCCCACATCGTCATATACCCGCCATAGCTGTGGCCGCGAATGCCGATGCGTTTAGCATCAATCGGATACTGCTTCACCAGCGCATCGACTCCTGCCATGATGTCGCGAAAGTCACCTCCGCCGAAATCCTTTACGTTGCCCTGCGTAAAAGCTTCTCCCTGACCGTAACTGCCGCGCGGGTTCGGACAGAGGGCAAAGTATCCCATCGCCGAGAGTGGGCCCATATTGCGCTCATCCCACAGCGGAGCGCAGGCGGCGGACGGCCCTCCATGCACGCTAACCACGAGCGGATACTTTTTGCTGGCATCGTAGTCCTTGGGTAGCATCAACCATCCTTGCACCCGCACGCTGCCGTTCATCCAGTGCACGTTCTTCGTCTCGCCCCACGCAGGTCTCACGTCGGCATTCACATGCGTGAGCTGGCTCCAGTTTCCAATCGGCCCCGCCCATACTTCCGGCGGAGTACTCGGCGATTGCCGCACAATCGCTGTCGTGAGTTCCTTCGAGCCGGGTGAAACCCAAGCGGCGCTGGCAGGACGAACCAACTCCGGCCCGGTCCACAATGTCTTGCTCGCGCCGCCATTCGTGCTCAGGCTGGCAAAGCCAAAATCACCGTCTGCATCTTCGGCGAAAATTATGCGGTCTGGGGCAGTCCACGCGAGGGCATACGGGGACGCTTTAATGCCAGCAGTGAGATTTCGCGCAACCCCTCCCGTCGCGGGGACTACGTGGACATCGCCTCCGGTCGACCCTTCGTCGCTCATCAACCCTTCAATGAACGCCACACTCTTGCCGTCAGGAGAGACTCGCGGATCGGCGAGCTGCAGCTTCGGCTTATAAATCTCGCGCATGTCACCGTTGCTTGCGTCGATTAAATAGAGACGCGCAATCCACCAGTTGGCGTCACCATTGCCGTGAGCCGCAGTCGCCGCCCAGCCTTTGCCATCGGGCGTCCAGTCGTATTCGTAGACATACACGTCCGCCGGTGTAACTTGCGTTAGATGGTCATTGCTCAGGTCAATGGTTGCAACGCGCTGCTCGAAGATTCTCTCGTCGATGACGCCCGCCAGGGGCGTCATCGGCTGCAGCGGTCCCGCAACGCGAGGCATACCTTCAATGAAGAGAATGGCGAGCTTTGAACCGTCTGGAGAAAACCGCGGAGCCTGGACATACCCTTTCAACTCCGCGTGCTTCACGGGAGTGCCGCCATCAGCAGCAGCGGTCCAGATTTGGGCGGATGGAACGTCGCCCGGAAGATCGGCGATGAAGGCCATGCGCTTACTGTCGGCAGACCACGCGACATCGCGTACGGGAAGGTCGCCACCGACGACAACAGTCTGCGAAGTGGCACCGGCAACATTTGCGACGGTAAGTTTCTTGTCCACGATATACGCGACCCGAGTTCCATCAGGTGAGAGCGCAACATCGCTGATCCTCTTAGCGTGCGGCATGGAATCGAGCACTGCGGCGGCGTGTGAAGTCGCGGGACTTGAGTCTTGCGCGAAAAGGGAAGTACAGACGAGAGAGCTTGCTACGGCCGTCAATAGAATTGTGGACGAGAATCGCAGTTTCATGATTGGAGGCATCGCCCAAGGAGTATACCCGACCAGAATCTCGGCTCGCATCTTCCTCTGCCCTAGCACTTGCGCGTATCCTCAAACTTTTGTAATGCGAAACCATTCGATATGAAGTCGAAACCTCATGTCGCAGTTATTGGCGCCGGTGCTTTTGGAGGCTGGACCGCGCTTCATCTTCTCGAGCGCGGAGCGCGCGTAACATTACTCGACGCGTGGGGGCCGGGAAACTCGCGCGCATCGTCCGGCGGCGAAACCCGCATCATGCGCGGCACCTATGGCCCCGATCAGCCTTATACGAAACTTGCCGCCTGCGCCCTGCTGCTATGGGCGAAATATGAACGGCAGTGGAAACGCCAGTTCCTGCATCGCACCGGCGTTCTTTGGATGGTCAGCAGCCGCGATGATGAATTCGAGCGTGGATCGCCGCCAACACTCCGCGAAGCGGAAATCAAATTTCACGAACTCTCCACTTCAGCAATGAAGAAACGCTGGCCGCAAATCAACTTCGCGGGGGTCCACTGGGGAATTTACGAACCGGAGTGCGGATATCTCGACGCTCGCGCCAGTTGCCAGGCTTTGGTCGATGCATTCGTTAGCCAAGGCGGCATGTATCGGCAAGCAGCAGTCTCGGCCACGGGTCTGGAGACCGCACCTCTGCGAAGCCTGACACTCTCGGATGGTTCGCGACTCAAAGCTGACTGCTACGTTTTCGCCTGCGGGCCATGGCTGGCGAAAATGTTTCCGCAAACGATGGGCGAACTCATTCGACCCACCAAGCAGGATATTTTTTTCTTCGGCCCGCCCGCCGGAGACTCACGCTTCACCGACGCGCATCTTCCAGTGTGGGGCGATCACGGAAAACGATTTCTCTACGGCATCCCCGGTAGCGGCCGCCGAGGCTTCAAAGTCGCGGATGACACGCGAGGAGCCGACTTCGACCCGACCGGCGGCGAGCGAGTGGTCAGCCAGGCAACGCTAAAGCGCGTCCGCGAATATATCACTCACCGCTTTCCGGCGATGAAAAACGCTCCTTTGATCGAGACGCGCGTCTGCCAGTATGAGCAGACGCCCGACAGCAACTTCATCACGGATCGCCATCCGCGAATGGAGAACGTCTGGCTGCTGGGCGGAGGCTCCGGCCACGGCTTCAAACACGGTCCAGCGTTAGGAGAGCTGATGGCCGAGTTAGTTTTGAACGAGCGTGAAACGGAGCCTGTCTGGCGGTTGGCGAGGTTTCAAAAGAAGAACCGATAACCACGGAGAACACAGGGATCACAGAGTAGTTCCTCTGTGTTCCCCGGTGCCCTCTGTGTTAAAGATTTTCCTCACTGAATCTGAATCACGCTCGCTGGTTCGCTGGCTTTGATTTCTGATACCCGGGCCACGACCCTCCGCGCGAACTCAAATATCGACTTAGCGTGCGGCGAGTTTTCGCCCTCAAGCACTACCGGTTTGCCGCCGTCACCCGACTTCCGCACCTCGGGATCAAGCTCAATATTTCCCAGGAACGATACGCCGTACTGCTGCGCCATCTTTTCCGCGCCGCCGCGCGAAAAAATATCGATTTCATGGTTGCAGTGCGGGCAAGTGAAAAAGCTCATGTTCTCGACAACGCCCACCAGATCCACTTTCATCTGTCTGAACATTTCGATCGCTTTGCGCGCATCCTGCAGCGACACGTCAGAAGGCGTTGAAACCACCACCGCGCCCGTCAGCGGAACATTCTGGACAAGCGACAGCGCGATATCCCCCGTCCCCGGCGGCAGATCGACGATCATGTAATCGAGATGTCCCCACTCCACCATTCCCAGGAATTGCTTCACGATCTGGTGCAGCATGGGACCGCGCCAGATAATGGGCTTGTCCCCGGGATTAAGAAATCCCACAGAGATCACTTTGAGCCCGTAGGCTTGTATGGGCTCAATGCGATTTTCTCCAACCATCTTCGGCTGACCACTCACTCCCAGCATTAGCGGGACATTGGGGCCATAGACGTCGGCATCGAGCAGCCCAACTTTGTAGCCCATCTTCGCGAGAGCGACCGCCAGGTTCACCGACAGCGTGGTCTTTCCCACACCGCCCTTGCCCGAACCCACGGCAAGAATTACATCGACTCCGGGCAGCGGTTGCGGGCCCTGTGCTGGCTGACCGGGATGAGGAGGCATATGTGCGTTCAAGGGATCACTCCAGGACAACTTCAGGATGGATCGAACATTCGATTGTCCGAACGTTCAATTGTTCGAACATTTGATTATACAAGGATGCAGCCGCGGAAACGCTCAGTAGCCTTCACCTTCCAACCGCACCTTGCCACGAAACATGCGGAAAGAAAGAGAACATGCCTTCCATGGCCAGCGTCTGCCCACGCAGTTTAATGCTTTGCCTTTCGCCGTCGGTCCGTTTCCGCCCGCCGGATGTCGCGCCGGCGGCCGGCATCGTCATAACGGCGCCGCTGCTCATCCGTCTCCGGAATTACGGGCGCAACCGTCAAACGTTTCCCGTTACCATCTACTGCAACGAAGCTCAGGTGGGCCGAGGCGACGTGCTGCGACCGGTCCGCGATGTAGTTCTCCACAAAAACTTTTACTCCCACTTCCATCGAAGTCTGAAAAACCCGGTTCACCGAGGATTTCAGGATTATCAAATCGCCGACTTTCACGGGCACCAGGAAATCTATGTGATCCACCGAGGCGGTCACTACATAACTGCGCGCATGCCGGTGAGCCGCCATTGCGCCCGCCAGATCGATCCAATGCATCAACCGCCCGCCCAGCAGCGCGCCCAGAGGGTTGGCATCGTTCGGCAGAACAATCTCCGCCATCTCCGATTGCGAATCCCGCACCGGACGCGGCGTCAGCGTCTCTTCACTCATAGTCTCCCTTTGCGCCCGTTCCTGGCATTCTCTTTTAGTCGGTAGATTCAATCAACCGAAGGTCGTATCAGCTCGCGAGGGCTGGATTCACTTCCCGTTTTTTCCTCTTCTCTACATACGACGCAAGATAGCATTCCGCCATGCGCTGAAGTCGGTTGTCGGAATGCTTTAACTCCCAGCATGCGGCCACGGCGTCAAACTTCAACGTACCATGCTCAACCGGAAGATGGTCCCGCTCACATACGTAACGAATCTGAATCTGCCCGCCAGTTAAGGTCTTCTCCTCAGCCAAGACCGTTCGCGCCCCAAAGCGTATCGAATCCCAGGCGCGTTCCTGCGGCAAGCGCCCACAATTTGACGCATAGCCTAGATTGCAATACTCCCGCAGGTCGTCCGGCGATGGAACGGTATTCTCATGCCCGGGAGCAGTACAGTGCCCGCTCCATCCACCGCCCAGAGGAAGCCGGCTGGTGTGCTGCCATGAACCATTTTCTAACTTCTCCATCGGCATAAAAAATGGACACGCCACCACAACCTCCATGACCAAAGTTATTCAGGACTGCCCATTCTACTCTCAGCTGAACTCAAACCACTGTGCTTGCGAGCTACAGTCGCATCTGACGTTTATACTAATCTGGTCTTAACTAAGAACTGAGAACCGAGAATTATCTTATGGACCGCATCGCCGCCCTTAACGACATTCTCACCCAGAGTCCCAATGACACCTTCGCCCGCTATGGGTTGGCCATGGAGTATTCAAAGCAGGGCGACCTGGATCGCGCGCTGGCGGAGTTCTCCATCCTGCTGAAATCCAGCCCCGACTACACTCCGGGCTATTTTATGGCCGCGCAAACATTAGTTCGCGCCGATAGAGTGAGCGATGCCAAGACTATGCTCACCGACGGCATCGCCTCCGCTCGCCGCACGGGAAATCTGCACGCGCAATCTGAAATGGAAGCCCTACTGACGGAACTAGGATAGTTCGTGAACTCAACCGTAAAAAGGTTCTACCCTGTGCACCTCTGTGCCCCCCGTGTTTAAGTCTCTGAATTCCGCCACCCAAATCACTTCGCCATCCTACTCATCGCCCGCTCCACCAGTCGTGGAAAATGCTGGTAGATCCTTACCGGAATCTGCATCGTCCACGGCACAATCACTTCCTTCTTCTGCTTTACATATCCCTGCAGCGTAGCCCGAGCCACGCGCTCCGCCGTGATTCCACGCACGGATTTGGGACGCACCCGCTTCAACTCATTCCCCTGCACAGCATTCTCCCCAAACGCCGTCCGCACATAGCCAGGGCAAACCGTCAGTACGTGGATTCCATCTTTCTCCAACTCGACGCCGGCGCCTTTCCCGATCGCATTCATGGCAAACTTGGTCGCGCTGTACGCCGCATGGAACGGCATGGGAATGTGCCCCGCCACGCTCGAAATATTGATAATCGTTCCGCCGCCTTGCTGCCGCATCACCGGAATCACAGCCTGCATTTCCGCCACCGCGCCAAAAAAATTTGTCTCAAACATTTCCCTGCATGCTGCCATATCCATTTCAGCCACAGAATCCAGCAGCCCATGCCCCGCATTGTTTACCCAAACATCAATCCTCTGGAAATGATGCATGGTTAGCCCGATGGCGCGGTCAATCTCCTCGCGATGCTTCACGTCGCAAGCCATCGCCAAGGTGCGCTCGGCATGGCCGACCCGTCCCCGCGCTGCTTCCACACGGCCAGCATCGCGCGAGAGCATAATCACGCTCGCTCCCTGATCGGCAAAAATTTTGGCAATCGCTTCCCCGATCCCCATCGAAGCGCCGGTTACGACCACAACTTTCCCTGCAAGTTCCATGACGTGCTTTTATTCTACGGAGAGTCCGAAGTCAACTCCGCGGTCGCTCTTGTAGAGAAACAATTTCTCGGACAACTGGCGCTCTGAGCCTAGCCGAAAACTGCGCGTGGTTGCCTAACCGTAGGAAGGGCGAGCCCCGAACTCAATGCGATGACGCAGCGAGCACTGTTTCCGCCTTGCGTGCGATAAGAAGGAAGTGCTCCTCGCGCGCCTGCTTTTCGAGCGAACCAAGCTGTGCACGCGCGGCATCCGCCTGACCTGACTTCAAGCCGATTTCGCCAACGGTTAAGCGCGCCTGAAACAAGTACGGCACAGAGACGGAGTTGCCAGGCCGGGAGAGGATCGGCGCGAGTTGCTTTCGAGCCTCAGCAAATTTTCCCTCAGCCAAATCAACCTGTGCGACGGCCAATGCGGCATCATACTTCGGATTGCGGTCACTGGCTTTCGCGGCTAACGTGCCCGCCTGTTGCGCGTCCTCTCGTGCCTCGTTCTTTTTATTCTCTGCCAGCAAAGCCAGTGCTCGAAGCGAATAAGCCTCGGCGGAACGCGCCGGAGAAGCCGTTGACCCCAGTTCATGCAAGGCTTCGTTGGCCAGCTTTTCGGAGTCTGCGGGCTTTCCTTCCTCCAGCGATATCTCCCCGGACTGCACCAGACTTCCTGCCAATGGTATGGCGCGCTTGAGGTCTCTCTGCAGGGCAAGCGCTTGCTCACTCTTTTCGCGGGCCTGCTTCAGATCGTCCTGATCAAGCAGCACGCCGGCGAGAGCGGAGAGCGTGGAGGCCTGCGCCGATTTATTTCCAGTCTCGATTTCCAGCTGCAGCGCGCGTTCCAGGTGCTGTGTTGCCCCCGGCAGGTCGCCGCCTTCTTCGAGAACATCTCCGAGTTCGATTTCGACGATGCCGGCGGAGTCCTTGTCGCCGACATCGTTGAAAATTTGCACCGCCTGTTCCAGATTCTTTCGCGCCCCGGCAAAATCGGACAAACGGTCAAGCACTTCGCCGATGTTTCCCAATTCGTCCCCAATCGTCACTTTGTAATCTGCCTCGCGATAATTATGCAGCGCCTGCTCATAGTAGTTTTTCGCTTCGCTGAGATTTCCCTCATCAGCCAGGACATTGCCAATCTCGTTCAGGGCCTGTCCGGCATAGAGCTGGTTCCCGATCTGGCGAAAAACCACCAACGCTTCTTCCGCCTGCTTGCGCGCCCCTGCCAAGTCACCTTTTCCTTTTAGAGCGTCAGCGGACCACACCAGCGTCATCCCTGAGTGCTTGAGATCGCCGCTACCGGCAAACAGGACCTTTGCCTGAGCCAGTGCCGCGCCGGCGCGATCCGCGTCTCCGAGTTGCTGCAGCGCCGTACTTTCATACAAGCGTGCCTGTGCGACCACCAGACGCATCCCTCGCGACTCACCTTTCTTAGCAGCCGCCACCGATATTTCCTCTTCGCGTTTGTAGTCGCCGAGCGCTTCGACTGCAGTGGCTTCCGCCAGATCAATCCGAGGATCGTCTCCTGAGGGCGGCGGAAGTTTGCGCAATGCCTCCAGAGTATTGAAAGCTGTCTTAGGATCGCCGCCATTATCCTGCAGATTGGCCAGACGGAGTCCATAGCTAAGACTGTCTGGATAGAGATCGGCCAACGTGCGGGCAAGTTCGATTGCCTTCGGTTTCTCGTTGTTCAGATCTCGATATTGCGCTTCCATCCACAAGCGTTCTTCATTGCTAAGGTTTGTCGACAGCTCGAATGCTCGTTGCGCCTCGTCCCTGGCTTTGTTGTCGTAACCCAGTTCCAGCCACGCCGCGCTCAGAGCAGAGTGAGGCTGCGGAGACTTTGGATCGGCCCCCACTGCCTGCGTCAGTAAATCGCGTGCAGGCAGAGTCTCGAACGCACGAAGCTTATCCAAACCTTCCGAATAGAGCCGGGCCGCCTTCGGGTCCGAGGGCAGCGAAGCACGTACCTGATTTGCCTGCTCGCTGGTGACTTGGCCCGCGCCCAAACGTGCGCGCATGCGCGCGCCGATTTGCGAAACCAGATCAAACAGATCGGTTTCGCTTCCCGCCGCTGCCTCTTCCGCAATCGTGTCGCCTGCAACCGTATCTTCCAGACGCAAGTCCAGCCGGATCTGACTTTTGTCTCCCTCCCCGACCACGGCGTAAGAACCTGTAGTCACGTAATCTGTGTCAAGATTCGCGCGCAAGCGAGGCAGGGAATCTTTCGGCATATCGGTCAGACTCCAAGGCACATCACGGCTCGCCCGCGCAACCTGCTCGCCAGACACCAGGCGCAGCTTGCCGCCCGAGGCCAGCTCCGCACTGAACATCTCCGCCAACGCGGTAGAAAGCCAGGCCTTGTCCGGACGATCCGTAAGATTCTTGAAGCCGAGCACTGCCACGGACGGACGCGTTTTCACCGCAGGCGTTGTGACGGAATGAAGACTGGGAAAGAAT
>JBAVUV010000171.1:0-13823 GCA_049696955.1 Candidatus Sulfotelmatobacter sp.
GTCCGGAACCAGCGGCTCACAGGTAAACTCGCCCACCGCATTCAAAATAAAAGCGCAGAGAGCCTGCGCATTCGAAGAGTCGGCGGTGCGAAGACGTTCGGATACGCGGTCCAAGCCGAATTCCTGATCCTCAGTCTCGTCGTCTTTGCACTTGCCCTCGACCACCCCCCGCGAAACCAGCATGAGAACCGCACCTTTCTCCATGGCAACCGTGGGAGCATCGCAAGTGGCGTGCGAGAATAAACCCAGCGGCAAACCCGTCGAGAGAAGATCGGTGACGCCGGTGTTGTCGCGGAGCAGTCCCGGCGTATGTCCGGCGTTGGTATAGCAAAGGGTCCCGAATTTCTCGTGGTAGCAGCCAAGGAACCCGGGGCACGAGCAAACGCCGTGCGCGGCTTCCATGATTCCGCGGTTGAGCCCAAGGCAGAGTTCGGTCATGGCTTCGGCTTCGTTAAAGTCGCGCCGCGAAAATAATTCCAGGCCCATCGAGCGGAAGATGTTTTGCGCCGCTGTCAGAATGACCTGGTTGGTCTCGCGTCGCCCTGCCACATCCAGCAGCCCAAATAAGACCCGCTCCGGACCAACTCGCAAAGAGTCATAAAAATCGCCGGCCGCCCTCTTTCCGTAAGTGGTCGCGGCAATCTGTCCGCCGTCAATAACCGGAAAATCGTTCGGCGCAGGCTGCGCGGTAGGCAGAGGCTCGGGCACACGAGAGTGGAATAAAGCGCACATGCGAAGCGGAATCTTGAACTCGAAGCTAGCACAAGCGCTGGTGGCGGGCAAATTTACGGAACGAAAAACCGCAACCCTACGGCTGCACCCTAGTCGACCCTCTAGTCGCCGTACTTATCACTAAGGTACTTACCGACTTCCAATTCGAGCTGGCCGTAGTCGGAGTGAATGGTTGCACGCAAAGCAGCCTCGGTGGAACTGCCCTGGCTGAGAAGCTGAAGAATGCGCTGAATGTCGCCCATCCCCGAAGAATCGTTGATGTAGGAAACTGCAGCCAACGACTCCGCGTACGCCAGGTAGGCCTGCGGTCCAGAGAAACGAAGGAAGCTTCCTTCCAGCGCATTGAGCGGTATATTGCTTTGCGTCTTGAACAACCGAGCCAATTGCCGCCCATCGCTGGCCAAAGATTTGGGTTCAAAAAACTGCGCAATCCCTTCATGCAGCCAGGTCGGACACCGGCCTGCGGAAAGCTGATTGATGAACGTGTGGGTCAGTTCATGCCTGAGAACGCGCGCCAATTCGGGCGTCATCGAGCTAAGCCCGTTAATCGGAATGCGGAGTTTGCCGTCATTAAGCGCTCCCGACCAGGAAGGCGCGCGGGTTACGTCAAAGAAAGCTTGTTCGGTATACAGCGTTACGAGAATGTTGTCACGCGGCGGCGTACCAAGATCACGCGCCAGATCATCGTAATCGGATTCGAGGGCGCTGAGAATCTGCTGACGAAACGCTTCTGAACTCTGCTTGCCTTCATAGTGAAGGACGAAATGGCTGCTTTCGCGCTGCGTAAAATCGGTCTCGACATTTTGTTCCCGCTGCGCTTTCGCCAGATATTGCTGAACCGCCGGATCGGGACGCAGCTCCAGAGAATGCTTCCACGAGGCGACTGCATCCTGCGTACGGTCGCAAGCCTGCTGCGCATAACCCAGCACCGTATAAGCGTCGGGCGAGCTGGGAGACGCGCTGACCGCTCGCTGCGCATAGGAGAGCGCCTGCGAGGGGTTCCCCGTGCGCACCAGGAGCGCCGAGTAGTAAACCAGCACAGTAGAGTTTTCCGGTTGAAAGCGCAAGGCACTCTCGAAATAGCGGCGCGCTTCCGCCACGTTGCCGTGATCGAATTCAAACTTGCCGGCAATAAAATCAGCCGTGGCGGTTAACTCTGAATTTCCTTTGCCCTCAAGCTTCGCCAGGGCGTCGGAATCAACTTTGCCATCCTTCACAACTGTTTTGAGGAGGCCATCTTCGTTCGCCAGGCTGTCGACCGGCATGAAAACGGGAAGATCCGCGGCACCCTTCTTCGCACTCGCGGAAGCGACGTTGGCAGGCATGCCGCCCGCCTCGACTCGGTCTACCGAGCTCTTTGGTATCGCATAACTATCGTCGCCAATGTCGTATTCGTAGCGGTTTCCGTTTTCGCGGACGTGATCGGCGAGAATTGTCCGGCCATTCTTCAAATGGATCGTATCCGCCAATGCCGCTCCGGCAAATACCGCCCAGATCGTTACAATTGCGAAAATAGTGACACGGCGGGGCATTGAAGCGCATTCTAACAACTGTGGGGACACACACCTACGTGACCAAAGTACCGGCGAGACTATACAGATTTGCCATCGTGCTCGCTGCGTCCCTGACATTCCTGCCCGCTATCCATGCGTACTCCAACCAGGCGCCCGCCGTTCAGCCTCCTCCGCACAAGCCCGGGCCGGCGGAGTCACTTTATCTGCAATTGAGCAGCATCGGTCTCGATACCTCGCGCGTCTTCCGGGTGCGCGACGGTTCAATTGACCGGCCCGCGATCCATATCACTCTCGAAGACGGTACCATTGCCTTTACCAAGGATGTCACGGGCAAGATTACCGGAGCCTTTTTCGAGGGCGATGGAGAAATCCTGTTGGTTCCAGCCAACGAAGTAGAGCGCAAATCGATGAGCTTGTTCACGGGGATGGCAATCCTTGAAGAACGATTCAGCACCGCCTACTTTCGCTTCAACGACAACACCGCGGCCGAATTGCAGCCCGGCTTCAGAGCGCCGGAGGATGCGGCCGCTTTTGTTGCCCGATGGGATGAAACCGCGCGCAGCCTGGCGCCGGTCGACGCGATGAGATTGCTCGCGACTTTCAGCGAAATGCTTCCCACTGCGAATCGCCAGCTCTCTAAAGTTTCGCCCCCAGCCGACTCGGCCGATCGCCTGTTGCATGCCCGGCTCCAGGGCAACACGCTTGGCGTCTTCGACGTACTCTATGACTCAACCGCTGGAGAACAAGTGGAGGCGGGACAGGCAAAGACCAAAGACGGAACCGTCTATTACGACGTCTGGACCTCATTTTCCGCGGGTATCACAGCACACGGGCATCCTTCTGTCGCGCAAACTCTTCCCACAGAAACCGAGTCGCGGGAGGATCCGATCTCGGTGCGGAGCTACGTCATCAATGCCGAGGTTAAGCCCCCGAAAGTACTCGATGCGGAAGTGAATCTTAATCTCGAGGTGTTGCGCGATGGATCGCAGTTCCTGGTTTTCGAGTTATCCCGCTTCCTGAAGATTCAATCCGTGGAAGAGGACGGACGCGCCGTCGAATACATCCAGAATCCCGCAGTCGAGGGCACACAGCTGGCCCGCAGCGGAAATGATCTGGTCGCCGTGATTCTGTCAGAACCCGCGCGAAAGGGACAAAAGATCAGCCTGCACTTTGTCTATGGCGGAGAAGTTTTGGCCGAAGCTGGCAATGGCCTGCTGTATGTTGGCGAGCGGGGCAATTGGTATCCCAACCGCGGGCTGGCCATGTCGGATTATGATCTCACCTTCCACTATCCCCAGGGTTGGATGCTGGTCGCGACCGGCAAGCCTTCCGAACTGCCAAAGACAGAGGCACAGACCCAATTCTCCAGGCAAATTACCCCGGGCGATCAAGTAGGCCGCTGGGTATCGGAGCGCGCCATCCCAATTGCCGGATTCGATCTGGGCAAATATGTTCGCGCCTCTGCTCAGGCCGGTAATGTTCACGTGGATGCTTATGCTACCGGCGGAGTGGAACGCGGCTTCCCGAACGGTTCGATACAAATCGAACCTCAACCCGTCCCATCGACTCGAGAAGTGCCTCTGCCATTACCCTCTGCTCCGCTTCCATTGTCCCCCGCGCGGAACGCGGCCGCAGTGGCCGAGTCCACGGCTCGGGCTATTCGTTACTATGCTGATCGGTTCGGTCCGTTCCCGTACGGTAATCTGGCTCTCACCCAACTTCCCGGGCGAGAGAGCCAGGGCTGGCCGGGTTTAATTTTCCTGTCTTCCTACGCATTCCTCACTCCGGAAGAGCGCCGGGAAATCCACATGAATCCGTCGCAGGAATTGATCGACCAGCAGATCCCGGCTCACGAAACCGCACACCAGTGGTGGGGAGATCTGGTCATCTGGCGCACCTACCGCGATCAGTGGTTTTCCGAAGGACTGGCAAACTATTGCGCATTGATGATTCTGCGCGAGAGGAACCCCACGGGCTTCCGCCAGGTCATGGAAAAATACCGGCAGGATTTGCTCGCTAAGGATAAAGAAGGAAATTTTCGCAAAGACGCAGGACCAGTCACCCTGGGGAGCCGCCTTTTGTCGTCGAGATTCCCGGAAGGCTACGAGGCGATCAGCTACGGACGAGGCACCTGGCTCTTTTACATGCTGGACTCCATGATGCAGGATGCCGCCGCGGAAACGGAACGAAGGTCGCCCAGACACGAGGGCGGAGAAGATCCCTTTGTGCAGGCGCTGCGGAAAATTCGCCAGCGCTACGAAGGAAAGGCCATCACGACGCGCCAACTGCTGGACGTTTTCGCCGAAGGCCTGCCACCGTCCTTGCGTTACGAAGGCAAATCTTCGCTGGAATGGTTCCTGGATGGATGGATTAATGGCACTTCGCTGCCGAGACTGGAGCTGCACGCCGTTAAGTTCACGTCGAAGGAAGCCGGGGTGATCGCGAGTGGAATGATTCAACAGAAAGATGCGCCAGACACCCTTGTCACTTCAGTTCCCATTTACGCGTTGATTTCGGGCAGAACGCCGGTGCTGCTCGGTCGCGTGTTCGCCGATGGCCCGGAAACTCCCTTTCACCTGTCCGCGCCCGCAGGCACCCACAAGCTCTTGCTTGATCCTTACGAAACCATCCTTACGAGCTCGAGCAAACCGGCCATCTTCCACGAAAATAGCCAACGATAGGCTTCACAAATCGGATCTCGTTTGGCCCTACATTCCCAAAACGGTCTACCGATTTGGGAAAGACTTCCTGAGGGCGTCTCGTGGTGCACCTCTAAGCCGCTCTTATTCCTTTAGGTGAAGTGCATCCCGGCCCAAAAGGGAATGGCAACCAATCTGCTGCTCGTCAATCGTGGATCAAGATAGAGGTAAGGACGGGCAGTTTAATTCTCGCGGACGGTTTGAGAATTCCATCGCCAAGGTCGAGACGAATCTTCTGGAAATCTCTCCTTCTGTTTCCTTCGAGCCGACTATCAGTATTGGAACCACTGAGACTTGCCAGTGGGTCGGTAGCGAGACCATTCTCCTGGTCGAAGATGACTTCTTAGTAAGGAGGGCAATTCAAGAAGCTCTACAATCAGCCGGGTACCGGGTGATCGCGGCAGAAAACGCGGCTGATGCATTAGAGGCTTATCACGAATGCTCCGTGCCGGTAGACCTGCTTCTTTCTGATGTTGTCATGCCGGGAATCAGCGGGCACGAACTAGCGGAGACATTGTTCGCTTTGTGCCCTCACATCCGGATCATGCTGATAAGCGGTTATATCCATCAGTTGTCGCCGCGTGAACTATCCACTTTTCAAAAGGAGTATCTGGCCAAGCCCTTCTCCATCTCGACCCTGTTAAAGAGAATTCGCGAAGCGCTGGATCGTGATCCCGTCGATTTCGCACCGTCCGCTTAACTCACGCTCGCTCTGCGGTAGCGCACGGCCTGCAGAATTTCACGAGGGATCTCCGAGAGCGGAACCACACGATCCAGAATCCCCAACTCCGCGCAGGCTCGCGGCATTCCGTAAACAGTACAACTCGGCTCATCCTGACCCACCGTCAACCCGCCCTCCCGATGAATCGCCTTCATTCCTTGCGCGCCGTCCGATCCCATTCCCGTCATGATGATTCCCATCGCCAGCGAGCGAAACGCGGAGGCTACCGAGTGCATCATCACATCGACAGAAGGAACATGGAGCTGATTCTCGGGTTTGTCGGAGAGACAGAGTGTAGTTCGGGAGCTGCCGCGGTCCACCGTCAGATGCATTCCCGCGGGAGCAATGTAGACCACTCCAGGTTGAAGGATCTCGCCGTGCTTCGCCTCACCAACCGATACCGCGCACAGGCTGTCCAGTCTCTTGGCAAAGGGTTCGGCAAATCCCGCCGGCATGTGCTGCACCACTAGAATCGGAACCATGAGATCCGGCGGTAACAGTGGCAGAATCTCCTGCAGGGCTTTCGGGCCTCCAGTCGAGACGCCAATGGCAACGATAGCAGGAGGGGAAAGCGAAGCTTCACGCATCGGGATGGTTACTGCGCGAGCCGGCTTCCGCGGAATCACAAGAGCATCGCGCCGCAGCCCTGACTCTGCCGCCGCCTTAATCTTCGCGATCAAATCATTCTGCAGATGAAGAATGTTCAGCGAAGCGGAGGACAGCTCCTTGGGAACATAGTCGAAGGCCCCCGCTGCCAGCGCACTGAACGTGGTTTCTGCATCTTTCGAGGTGATTGAACTTACCATGATGACTGGCCGGGGAAACTCAGCCATGATGCGGCTGAGGGTTTGCAGTCCATCCAAACCCGGCATCTGCACGTCGAGCGTGATCACATCCGGATCGAGCGAAGGAATTTTCTGCAGCGCCTCAATACCGCTGCCCGCCGTGCCCACGATCGAAATATTGGGATCGGACGCGATCATCCGGGAAATCGCAGTGCGCATAAAGGCGCTGTCGTCCACGATGAGTACGCGTATCGGCGAGTTGGTGCTTTGCCGGCTCACGTTCGGTAAATCGCGCGCACCAGATTGTGGACTTCGTCCATGTAGGAATCGAGTTCGAAGGTTAGACGCGCCCAGTCAAAATCCTTCAACTTTGTGGAATGTTGTTCGAGCAAGCGGAAGCCGGACTCTTCCGTCAGGTTTACCTGCCGCGCTTCCACATAGCCGTAGTTCAACCCGCTCATGCGGCAAAGTAAATCGGCCAATTGCACTAAGGCGACGAGCCCCGCGTGCTCGGTTGATTTTTCCGGAGAATGGTGACAGCTGACTACTTCAATCAGTTCGGGAGTAAGTTGCCAGCGTTCAGCCAGCAAACGTCCGCTATCGCAGTGGGTGAATCCCATGGCCTTTTGCTCCGCCTCATGCAGAGGAATGCCTTCCGCTTTCCCCTTCTCCCAGGCGGTGCTGAATTCTTTCGGCAACACCCACAAGTTGACGATGATTCCTAAATCATGAAGCAGGCCGGCAAGGTACGCTTTTCCCGGATCTGAGAAATTGATCTTGTGCGCAATATGCCGCGACACTAACGCGCAGCCCAGGAAATGCTCCCAGAACACCACTGGATCCAGACTGTTCACCCCGGTCGGAAGCAGGCTCAACACTCCGCACGACATAGCAATATCGCTGACGTGATGGAACCCCAGGCTAACCACCGCTGCCCGCAGCGACTGAACGCCCTGCGCGCGCCCGAAAAGCGGTGAATTTGCCATCTGCAGACACCGCGCCGCCAGCGATTTGTCCTGGGAAATAAGATCGGTGACTTTCTGTACATCGAGTTGCTCCACCGGCTGTTGCAGGTAACGAAGTAACGGCGCCAGCACAGTCGGGATCGCCGGGATTTGCTGCAGTCCTTCGAGCCGTTGCAGTAATGCCTGCTTGGGGGCGGTTGCGGCGGTCATAGCGGTTTACCTCCCGCGGGCACGCCTTCACCTTTCACATAAACGGTGGCTCCCGGCAAGTGGACCAGCCGAAAGTCATCATTCACTCCGAAAAGCGATTCAGAGTGGCCCAGAAACAGATATCCATGAGGCAGCAGGTTATTGAAAAAATGCTGGATGACCCGTCTCTTGGACGCCAGATAGAAATAGATCAGCACGTTGCAGCAAAAAATCGCATCCATGCTCTTCATGAGCGTCATCCGCGAATCATCCGACAAATTAAGCCGGCTGAAGCTGATGTTGGATCGGGCTACCCGGTTCACTTGCAGCTTGTCGCCTTGCGGAACAAAGTACTTTTCGCGATACACCGGCGTCAGATTGCGCGTGCTATAGCTGCCATAAATTCCCTCTTGGGCATGGGCCAGAGAGTGCTCGTTAAGATCGGTCGCGAGAATCTCGGTGGACCAATCTTTCAGCGCGCCATTTGCCTCCTCCAGCGCCACCATCCGGAGCGTGTAAGGTTCTTCCCCGGTAGAGCAGCCCGCACTCCAGATGCGAAGCCGGCGCAGCGCCACATTGGACTTAGCCTCAAGGACTTTGGGAATGACGATACGGCGCAAAGCGTCGACCTGCGGCTGATTGCGAAAGAACGAAGTTTCTCCGATGGTGATCTCATTCAGCAGCGCCACCAGCTCCGCTTGCCGGTTGGGACGAGTAGTCAGGCACTCGGAGTACTCCCGTAGATTTTGTACTTTCAGCTCCTTCATACGGCGCCCGCATCGATCCTGCAATAAACGCAGCTTATTGTCGGGATGAAAAATTCCCGCGGTCTGATAGATCATGTCGCGGATGCGCATCAGATCAGGCTCCGGTGGACCATGGGTGCTGGGAATGGCGCGCAGCGACGGCGCCGTCGTCACGCGGAAGCCCTTGGGACCATCGGCACGGCAGATCGTAAATTTGCCAGCAGTCCCGCCGGGTCGAGAACCAGACGAACCTGCCCGTCTTCGCTGATGGTGGCACCAGCCAGACTCGAGCACCCATGCAGGAAGCCCGCTAAGGGTTTAGTCAAGATTGACTCCTGCCCCGGTCGTGAAAGCGCGAACCGTTGTCCGCGACTCCGAGAATCACAATTTTCTGGCTTTCGTCGTTTCTGCCCTGCACAGCACCCTAGCGAGCGTTCGCATCCGGCGATCCACATTCTCCGAAAACAGCTGATCCGTGCACTGGCCGAGACGACTGTCGTTCCAGCCCACGAAAAATACGATTGCGTAGCTCCGCATCATTCGGACTAGCTTCGCGGCCTGGTTCGCCCCTCTGAAATCATCGGCATGCCAGAGCAGGACTTTAACTGAAACGCCCCTGTATCCAGCCCCGCATGCAGATGCTTCTGGTTATTTGCTGCTACTGCCCGCCTGCCCGCGCCGCGCGACTAGCGGCTTTGGCCGGGCTCATCAGCTCTTCCAGCCGTGCCCGCAGACGCACCACCGCGAGGGAATGAATCTGCGATACCCTCGACTCACCAATCCCCAGCACCGCTCCCACTTCTTTCATGGTGAGTTCTTCGAAGTAATAAAGAGCCAGCACCTGCTGTTCTTTTTCCGGCAGCTCGGCAATTACACGGGCCAACATTTGCTTTTTTTCGGAACGCATGCAGCGGAAAAACGGCGTGTCTTCCGGCGCGCTGGGTAAGTAATCGCACAGGTCTTCATCTTTTCCGTCCCACGGCGACTCCAGATGAAGACTGCCCACTTCCAGGCCGTCCAACTCGGTCAGCAGCTGCTGAAAATCCCGCAAGTCGAGTTTCAACTCGGCGGCAATCTCCACTTCGGTCGGAGCGCGGCTGAGTGCCATGCTGAGCTTGCGCTGCGCCTCTTCAATCCCCCGCGCTTTGCGCCGCAGCTCCCGCGGCCCCCAATCCATTTCCCGCAGGCTGTCTAGGATCGCGCCCCGGATGCGGAACTTGGCATACGACCCGAACTGCACATGTTTCGACCGATCAAACTTGTTGAGCGCGTCGATCAAGCCAATCACGCCCGCATGCACCAGATCTTCCAGCGGTACCTGCCGGGGCAGACGCTCGTGAATGCGCCGCGCCAGATAGCGTACCTGGGGCAATTGCTCGAGCAGAATGCGGTCGCGCTCCGCTTTATCCTGGTCCTGCCAATTGCCGTAGGCTTGGGCCGTGTTCTTGTTCAAAGCCGTTCCCGCTTCCTCTCTCGCGCTTCCGCTTCTTTCGCAAACGTCCCCAGACGCATCGCGGTAGGACCCCCAGTGACTGGCCCTCTATCACGGCAAAGACCTTCACCGGCGAGAGCACGACCATCTTGGGCAGAAAAGGCTCCAGCAGGCGCTTGAGGCGATGGAGGGCAAGCGTTGCGCACGGCAGCGCCGGACTCGCTATTGCCACCTGCTCCCCCGCCAACTTGCGCAGGCCACCAAGAATCTGGGGGCGTACGGCGGCCGCAGGCTGGCTGCTCTGCCGGAGCCCGTTCTCCGTAGGTGCGGCTCAGCTCTTCTTCAAGGGCGCGGTCAAGGGTGACCACGCGCAGCCCGCCGCTTTCTGAAAGCAGCGGCCGCACCGGGGCACGTCCCAGCGCCTGGAGCGCGGATTCCACTAGCAGCACAGGATTTTTGTTGGTGAGCGCGATGTCCCGCAACATCTCGAGAATGGTCGGCAGATGGCGAGCCGAAACCCGCTCTTGCAAAAGCTACAGCTGCGTCTTCTGCAAGTCGCCTAGGCTGAGAACCTTCGGGACCGGGGAAAGAACGAAAGGCTTCACGCAGGAATTGTTCGTTCTCTCCGGACGCGATTCCCTCCGGCGGAATTCCCGATCCCACGGAAGCCGGAATCACGATAGGCAAAGACGTCATAGCTGTAGGCAACGTTGCACGGCGGGGGCCAAGAGATAGAGGTGGAGTCTTACAATGTTCTCAACTTGCAAGACTGCTGCACGAAAGGCTGCGGTTCACCGTCGAGCACGCTGGCTGAAAAGGGAAATACAGATGTTCGCTCAGAATCGTTGGCCCATTTTCCACCAGAATCGAAGCCCGCTCCATCACATGCTGCAGCTCGCGCACATTCCCTCTCCAGGCGTGGCCTTCGAGAATCGCAATCGCCCCACTGCTCAGTTCTGGACACGTCCCATTGATCGCGGCCGCCATGCACGCTAAGAAATGTTCGGCTAAAGGGACAATGTCTTCCCGGCGCTCGGTGAGCGGTGGAAGTTCCAGGGGAAAAGCGGAAAGGCGGTAGAACAGATCCTCGCGGAATTCGCCGCGGCCGGTTCTCCCGGCGAGATCGACGTTACTGGCCGCAATCACCCGCACGTCCACTCGCGACACTTCCGCCGTGCCCAACCTTTGTATTTCTTTCTGTTCCAGAAAACGCAGCAGCTTGGCCTGCATGCCGAGCGGCAGTTCACTCACCTCGTCGAGAAAAAGCGTTCCCCCATGGGCTGCTGGAATGCGCCCCACTTGCGCCTGCACCGCTCCGGTGAACGCCCCGCGCGCATGGCCAAATAATTCGGATTCGAGCAGCGCCTCTGGAATGGCCGCGCAATTCACCGCCACGAAGGCTTTGCCGGCACGCGGGCTCAGCGTATGCAGAGCGCGGGCCACCAGCTCCTTGCCGCTGCCGGTGGCGCCGGCGATCAGCACCGTCGTGGTGCGCGGGGCCACCAGCCGGGCCAGCCGGTAAACATGCCGCATTGCCGGGCTCACTCCGATCATGCCCGGCAGCGGCGTTGCCGCTTGTGCTTCCCCGGTGTTTTTCGCATTTGAATCTTCCTGCGCGATCCGTTGCGGTCCACACGGGAGGGAGCCTGGCTTCGAGGGCATCGCCTCGTCCTCACTCTCGGCGGAAACTGCGCTGGCGGAGTCGAGCAGTACCACTTGAATTCCCGGGAACCGCTTCGCAATGATCGCAACCAGTTCCTCCGTATCCAGATCAGGTACTCGCCGGTCGAGAAACAGAAACGGCCAGTCGCCCTCCGCCAGCTTGGCCAGCGCATCGGCGCCGCCGAGTGCCTGTTGCACCGGCCGGCAGCGGCCTTGCAGGCGATCGAGAACCTGCTCGCGGAATCCGCGGTTCGGGCTCGCAATCAGCGCTCCCCCCGCTATCGAAGCCAGGCTGGGAAAGTGCGTCCACGCGCTCATTCCTGACTCCCGGTTGACTTGACTCGAAGACGGGGGCGCGCCCAGCCCACCTGCAAAACCGTCAAGCCGTCAGTCTCCTCCCGCTGCCATTCGGCTCCGCAGCGCTCCAGCCCGGCTTGCGCAATCAACAATCCCAGCTCCGGCCGCGAGCACTCCGGCCGCGGCGCTTCGGCCTGCCACTGCAGGCGAAGCCAGATTTTTTCCTCCGCTCTCGCTTCCATGCGCACCACGGTTCCGGGCACGGCCAGGCTCACGGCCGAGTCCAAAAGGCGGAATATCACTTGCCCGCCAGGGCAGTGGAGTTTGGTCACTGCCGGCGAAAATGCGGAAAGTGCAGCCGAACAATCCAGCGCGATGCGAACATTCTTTTCCCCCGCCACCGGCCGCAGATCTTCCACCGCCTCCCGCAAGATGCTCTCCAGGGCACCGGTTTCGAGGTCGCCGGAGCGCTCTTCTCCGGCCGCGATGTCCGCTTCTTCCATGTCGGCCACTTCGCGGATCGCCTCCACCAGCGCGCGCATCCGCTCCGTGAGCACCAGGGCTTCATGCAACCCGAAGACGTGCTGCTCGACCGTTCGCGGCCGAGCCAGCGCGACTTCCATCGAACATTGCAATCCGGTGAGCGGCTGGTTCAGCGCATGCACCATCTGTGCCAGAGGACTGCGGTGCGTGCTTTTGTTGGCCCCGGCTTTTTCCTTGCGTGACGTATCCACCGCGCTGGAATTCATGCCGGCACCACTGCCTCGCTGCTCAATTCGTAGCCCACCCCGCGCACGGTATGGATCAGCTTCCGCGGATGTCCATCGTCCACCTTACGCCGCAGGTAGTTGATATAAACATCCACCACATTCGTCGAAGAATCGAAAGTGAGGTTCCAAACGTGCTCGATGATCATGGCGCGGGAGACCTGGCGGCCGGCGTTGCGCATCAGATATTCCAGCAGGGAAAATTCCTTGGTCGTGAGCTCGATGCGGCGGCCGGCGCGTTCGGCGCGGTGCTCCACGCGGTCCAGTTTCAGGTCTTCCACCACCATCACGGATTCCGACGGCAAGTGGCTGCGGCGCAGCAGGGCGCGAATGCGGGCGGACAGTTCGCTGAAGGAAAATGGCTTCGGCAAATAATCGTCGGCGCCGGTATCCAGACATTGCACCCGGTCTTCGACCCGGCTGCGCAGCGTGAGCACCAGCACCGGCAGAGTGGGACGCTTCAGGCGCAAATGTCGCAGCACGGCCACGCCATCGACTCGCGGAAGATTCAAATCCAGAATCACCAGATCGTAGTCGATCTCGCTTCCCATGCTCCGCGCCTGCTCGCCATCGGCGGCCACATCAACCGTATAGTGTTCCCCTTGCAATCCCTGGCGCACAAAACTGGCCAGAGCCGCGTCATCTTCCGCAATCAGAATTCTCATAAGGAGCCATTAATTACAGAGCGATTCTAATTAGAGGAGGCTCAGTTGAAACGGAAAGTGCGGCGCACGAAAGTGTCTGCTTGTAGAAATGGATCGCGGTTTCAGAACGGGAAAAAAGAAGGAAGAGAGCCGCACAGCAGCTTACTGTACTGGAATCGGGTTAGGATCTTTCGGCCCGCAAAGAGCGCGAGCCTCCGGATGACAAATTCCTAAAATGTTTGGCATTCCGCGATGGCACGTGTAAGCTTCGCAACGGAGAAAGTCAAGGTATGTGTTTCTCAGCCACGGCAAATTTTGTCGGCAGCGGAGTTCTGGGCGCCATCGGCATCGTTACTGTGACGAAGGTAAAACACCGGCGCGAGGTGCTGTTCGCGTCGCTGCCGGTGCTGTTTGCGATTCACCAATTCATCGAGGGATTCGTGTGGCTCGGGCTGGACGGGATACTTTCCCCCACGGTGACCCACGACATGGGCGCGGCTTTCATCTTGTATGCGCAGGGACTGCTGCCTTTTCTGTTGCCACTCAGCGTGCTGCTGTTTGAGCCGGACGCAAATAGCCGCAAGCGCAAGCGGCCGTTCCTCGGTCTGGGCACGGCCACGACGCTCTACATATTATGGGCGTTAACAGCTTATCCGACGCAGGTCTACGT
>JBAVUV010000172.1:0-3171 GCA_049696955.1 Candidatus Sulfotelmatobacter sp.
GCCGCGTTAGCTCCCAGGCCATGGAAACCCGGGCTGTGATAGCTAGATTCGAGCCCAACTCATCCACGGCGCGATTGACGGTCTGGACAAACACGCAGTCGCCGCATCTCACGCGTGGTCTGTTGTCGCAGCAGGTGGGCCTTGCCCGGCACGATATACGAGTGATCGCGCCCGACATCGGTGGGGGCTTCGGGGTTAAGAATCGATACTATCCGGAGCATACCCTGATTCCTCTGCTGGCGATGCGCCTGGGACGGACTGTCAAATGGGTCGAATCCCGCCGCGAGAGTTTTCTTGCCACCTACCACGGGCGCGAGCAGATTCATGAAGCGACCCTTGGTCTCGATGCGAGCGGCCGCATCCGCGCCATGCGCGACCGCGTTCTCTACGATCAAGGCGCTTACGTCACGCTGGGTATCGTGGTGCCGCATATCACCACGATCAGCGTTCCCGGACCCTACCGCGTTCCCAATTTTCAAGTTGAATGTACTGCGGTATACACCCACAAGGCGCCGTCGGTGCCGTATCGCGGAGCGGGCAAGCCCCAGGCTTGTTTCGTTATGGAGCGGATGCTCGACGCGGCAGCGGCCAAGCTTCGAATCGATCCAGTGGAAATAAGGCGCCGCAATCTACTGCAGCCGGAGGATTTTCCTTACGACACCGGACTAAAGGATGTGGACAACACGCAGGTGCTCTACGACAGCGGAAATTACCCGAAGTGCCTGCAAGGAGTGTTGGACTTAATCGGCTACAGTTCTTTCGCTGAAGAAAAGAAAAATGCGGCGGCGGCCGGCCGCAAGCTCGGCATCGGAGTTTCGTGCTTCATCGAAATGACCGGCAGGGGTCCCTATGAATCCGCACTGGTTCGAGTCGATCCGGGCGGGCGAATTGTTCTTTCCACCGGGTTATCTTCTCAGGGCCAGTCCCACGAAACGACGCTGGCTCAAGTCTGCGCCGACGCTCTGGAGGTCGAACCGTCCACCATCCACGTTCAACTCGGGGACACGTCGATCATACCTTTGGGGATCGGCGTGTACGCTGCCCGATCGGCGGTGATGGCGGGGAACGCCGTCGCGATGGCTGCCGCAGGCGTTCGCGAAAAGGTGCTCAAAGCAGCGGCCGCGATGTTACGCCTTCCGCCTGAAGCGGTGGAATATCGCGGCGGCAAAGTCAGAGAGCTCGCGGAGCCCCATCGAAGCTTGGCACTCGGCGAAATCGCGGGCGCGCTTAATTCGCCCGCTCTTATATTTCCATTTCCTCCAGAGATTGATCCCGGACTCGAAGCGCTGCGTTTCTATAGGAGCATGAAGCCCGCTTACTCGAATGGAGCATACGCGGTGGTAGTGGAGGTCGACGCGGAAACCGGATACGTCAGGATCGTCCGCCATGCCCTGGTACACGATTGCGGAAATCTGATCAATCCGGCCGTGGTCGAAACCCAGATGACCGGAGGCATCGCGCAAGGGATAGGCGCATCTCTGTTCGAAGAGTTGCATTATGACCGCGATGGGCGTGTACTCAACGCCTCGCTCGACACCTACCTGCTGCCGCGCGCCACGGACATCCCTACCCTACAACAGTCACATTTTGTTACTCCGAGCCCGTTTAATCCGCTGGGAGTCAAAGGAGTTGGCGAGGGCGGGACCATACCAGTTGCGCCAGCGCTGGCCGCGGCGATCGAAAATGCTCTGGGCATAGGCGTGAAAATTACGCATGTGCCTATGACTCCGCCACGGGTTTTGTCGGTGATCCGGACCACTTTCGGCGAAGGCAATCGGACAGAAGACCGCGCGGCCAGTTTCCGGGAAACTACCAAGGTCACGTAAGACAGTGGCAGGCTATTTTGGCAATCTGTCATCCCGAACGAAGTGAGGGACCTGGGTTTTGGCGGGCAGAGGCAGAGACCCGGATTCCTCGCTCTGCTCGGAATGACAAAGTAGCCGCATTCAGTTCTGATCTCCGGCCCCGTGTTTGTGACGGCAGAGCCGGCAATATGTGGGCGGGAGGCTGTTGTCCACGCGGTGGTGAACCGGTTTCACGGTCCGCAGATAAGCAAACATCGCCTTCAAATCGTCATCGGTAACATTTCTATAAACGACAAAAGGCATCGCCGACCCTAGCGGTCGCGCACCCACGAGGCCGGTTCGCAAAGCCTGGATGAAGAGATTCTCGTCGAAGTACCCAATTCCCGACGCATCGGGAGTAATGTTCCCGCTCACGATCGTGGTGCCTTTGAAGCTGATAGGAAATCCGCCGGCAAATTCCATCCCCGGGATAGGCCGATTGTCCTTGCTGGTAGGAGTGTGACAGCTGGGGCAACCTGCCATCCGCACCAGATGTTCTCCCCACTTCAGGCGGTCGCTGGGATCGGGAGCACTCACCGGTGCGGTGACCGGTTGAGGCAGAGCGTTAATCAGACGATTGATCGGGAAGTTGATGTGCGTCTTGGGCAGTTCGTGATGAATCGCAGGCAGAGACCGCAGGAAAACCACGACCGAGGCCAGATCCTCGTCGGACATTTCTCGAAAATTCTGGTACGGCATGATCGGAAACAGCGTCCGTCCATCGTTGCCAATACCTTCGCGAATGGCGCGGGCAAGTTGGTCGTCCGTCCAACTGCCGGCTCCGGTTTCTACGTCAGGAGTCAAATTTGGAGCGACGATTTGCCCGGGAAGCAATCCCTGGGGAAGGACCTGGCCAGCCCCCATCATGTCGGGGACCGGAGGGAAGCCACGTTGCGACAGGTCCATCGGGGTATGGCAACGCGTGCAGGCAGATAATGCCGTAAAGATATAGCGCCCGCGTTCCAATCTTTCGGGAGTCGGCTCAAATTTGCGGGCCGTCAAGGGACGCGTCTTCGGCCCGAGGAACGGGCCCGATCCGAACTTCACCCTTACGCCTATCAGTAGAAGGGCAACCAGTCCTGCCAGTGCGATCAACAGGATTTTCCCTAGCGTCTTCATCCTTTAACTGTCGGACCTGTCGTTTCGTGGTTTGCCCTGCGGGTTGGCGTCGGTGCTGATAGTCATCGGTGCGGATAGAATACACCAGTCGGCGGTACTGCTCCCACGCGCGGGACAATCCGGTACTGGGCTACATTCGTGGAGCGCCAGAACTGGACGGTTCGCACGAACATGCGACGTTACACGCGCCTCTAGAACGGATTCAGCC
>JBAVUV010000173.1:0-2641 GCA_049696955.1 Candidatus Sulfotelmatobacter sp.
AAGTTTCCTGGCTCGGACGCTTTCTCGATTATCTGAAGGCGCACGGCCACATCAACGATTTCACTTTCTTTTCTTTTGAACACTATCCCTACCAGGACAGGCCGACTTATTCGTGGGCCGATCTTTATCCCGAGCCGGGATATGTGAGCCATATTGTTCAAGTCTGGAAAGATAACGGTCTGCCGACCAACATTCCGTTTTTCATGACCGAGGGCAACATTGGCGGTGGTGCGGGACCGTCGAGCGTGAAGAGCGGGCTCTGGCTAGCCGACTACGTGGGAGCGATGATGAGCGCAGGGGCCGGAGCTACTTATTATTTTCACTACATGCCTTATCCCAACGAATTTGGAGGCTTTGGAAGTTTTCTGTGGATCGATGAGAACTACCACGTACTGGGTTATCCTCCTCAGTACCTGGCGGCGCAGGTAATCACGAAGGAGTGGGTGCAGCCGGTGGATGCGCCTCACCGGATGTTCAAGGCTTCGAGTGACGTCGTCGACGCAGCCGGGAATGCGCTGGTCACGGCTTATGCCGTGGAACGGCCGGATGGACAGTGGTCGGTCATGCTGGTGAATCGGGATCAATCCAACGATCACACGGTAAAACTGGTATTCGCCGATGCGCAGACGAAGCGAGACCGCTATTTCTCCGCTCAGGTGGATCGCATCACCTTTGGATCCGCGGAGTATCAATGGCACCCGGAAGGCCGCGGAGGGCACGCCGACCCGGACGGGCCCCCGACAAAAACGACGGTTTCTGGCGGCGCCGATGCGCGTTATGTGCTTCCGAAAGCTTCCATCACGGTGCTGCGTAGCCGCTTAGCAAATTGACGCTGATGATGATGGATCGCTAGCTCAAAAACCAGGCGCTATTTCCCTTTGTTCATGGTCGCTTGATACATCGCTTCCAGCAAATCCTGTCCCTGGCCATCGTAATCCGCGTCGAGCGACCACACGAAGGTGCCGCCGAGGTTCAGGATCCAATCGGAATACGCGACCCGAAGGTAGGTTGAAACCGGATCATCGTAGGTGATGAAACCATTCTTTCCATCGGTTCTCAGCATGTAGGGAACAAGCGCAATTGGATCGTAGAACGTCTGCCAGCCATTTTTGTTGACGCGATTCTTGATGAATGGTGCGTAGTTCTCGGTCAAGACTTTGCCGTTGCAATCTCCATCTTTGTCGGTTAGCGAGTTCGGACACACTCCGAAAAGTTGATTGATGTTGGTGTAGAAGTAACCGTAAAAGGGCGTTCCCATGTTCAGTTGTGCGGGCGGGACTTGGGCGAGAAATATTTGGGCGGCGTCCTGGTCGCTGCCGCCCGGTTGGCACTCCCAGGGTTCGGGATCGTTCGTATCCCAAAAGATTGGCGCGTTGAGCTGGCCGTCATCGGTCCAGGGCCCGGCGCAGTCGTACATCATGATGTTGAAATAGTTGGTCGATTGCTGCAGGTGAAGCAGGTCGTAACCGTCTCCGCCCCAGGGCGCAGCGTCGATGGAAAGAACATAGTCGGCGTTCGTCTCGCGCAAAGCCGCCATGAGTTCTACAAAAAAGTCACGATCCTGTGTGGTTGCCGGATACTCCCAGTCAACGTCGAAGCCATCGTAGCCGTGCTTTGCGGCGAAATCCGCGAGCGTATCGACCAGGGTGAGAAGAGTTCCACTGCTCTCAACCCCGGTGAAGTCGCCGCCGATCAGGAGAAGAACCTTAACGCCACTTGCATGCGCCAACGTGATGAGCTTGGGCTCGAGGAAACCGCTGGGAACAGTCAATGAGCCATCTGCGTTGAAAGAAACGCCGGAATGATTGATGTGGGTCAACTTGTGATACGGAATCTGCGCCGCGCTGTAAGGCGGAACCTGAGTCCTGGTCCAATAACCATAGTCGCCCACTAACCGCTTGGGGAGAGGTTGCGCATCAGAGGAGTTCTGCGCATAGGAAAATTGAGATTGAACTACGCAGGCAAGAATTGCGAGCAACAGCAGGCGAACCGGGAAATGCGAACGGAATCTCATGGATTTGTCCTCTGGGAGAAAGTCTCTTGGGGGAGGGCCGGAACGAACCCGCTTCGTCACACCAAGGGCACGAGTTCGAGCATTCTACTACCGATTTATAGTTAATCGCTTTCTAAATCTATCGGCAGCAGAAACGAATGCATCACCGGGTGATCTCTAAGAACTTCCTTAGCGGATGCATAGGGCCGTCAATCCTTCAAAGTAACGACAGATACGGAAAAGGGCAGCAAGCGGACTTTGACATCTGCAACATTTTGCAGCACCGTCTCCGGGGACGTTCCTCCGATGGTCTGGATTTTCGCTCCCAAACATTCTTTCGGCAGCTCCACCGTAACCTCACGATTTCGCTGATTGATCAGCACCAACTTTCGGTGGCCGTCCCGGATGAAAGCCTGCGCGTCGAGGGCGTCGGAATCCGCCAGCTGGCCGTTACTTTTTATGTCGGTATCAGCGAGGTCGTCTCCGGGACCAAAATTGTTCTTGAGCAGCTCTAGCACCGTGAAGCGCGCATTGGGCTTGCCATTTGTCCAATCGATCATGCTGACGCTGGGAAACTGCGAAGGGTAGCCGACCAGTTGCGATTCGCCAACGGAGTCGATGCCGAGTTTTGCCAGCTCGATGTAGAGA
>JBAVUV010000174.1:0-2370 GCA_049696955.1 Candidatus Sulfotelmatobacter sp.
GGCTCGCGCTACGTCTTTTCTCGTTCTTGCTATCTACGCAAACGGCTCCAGTTTGCCGAGAACGGTCGGCAGATATTCCGCAACCGTCGGATGAATATGCATGGCGCGCTGGATGACCGTGTACGGCGCCTTCGCGTACATGATGTCCAGCAGAACGTGAACCACCTCATCCCCTCCGACTCCAAGAATTGCAGCACCCAGAATTTGTTTGGTTTCTGCATCGACGCAGATTTTGATGAAACCTTGCGTCTCACCTTTTTCATAGGCCCGGCTCACTTTACTCATCGGATATTTCACAGCGAGCGCACGACGTCCGGATTTCCGTACCGCTGCGTCGTTCATGCCGCATCGCCCCAGCGGCGGATCGACATACAGAGCGTAGGCCTGGATCCGGTCGGAAACGCGGCGATGGTCGGCGTTGAAGAGATTGTCCGCAACGATCTCGTAATCGTTATAGGAAGTGTGCGTGAAGGCGCCGCGGCCGTTGCAGTCGCCCAGTGCCCAGATGCCGGGTACGTTGGTTTGCAGCTGATCGTCGACCATAATGTAGCCGTGGTGGTCGGTTGTGACCCCGGCCCGTTCGAGCCCAAGGTCGCTTGTGTTAGGGACACGCCCGACCGCGAGAAGCACATGCGTGCCTGCCACTTCCTTCGGGTCTTCGCTGCATTCCATGCTGACGACAACGCCGCCATCGCGTTTCCCGAGCGAGATACATTTCGCATTCAGCCGGATGTGTATGCCCTCGACCTCCAGTATTTCGCGCACAGCCTGGGAAACGTCTTCGTCCTCCCGCCCAATCAGGCGCGGTCCCATCTCCACAACCGTGACTTCGCTTCCAAAGCGGCGATAGATCTGGGCAAACTCCAGTCCGACATAACTTCCGCCGACGACGATGAAATGCTTGGGCAAGAAATCGATGTCCATCATCGATGAGTTGGTGAGAAATGGGACGTCGTGAATGCCCGGCATGTCGGGAATACGGGCCCGCCCGCCAACATTGATATAGATCTTGTCGGCTTGCAGAACTTCATCGTTGACCACGACAGTGTTCGACGACTGAAAGCGGGCTTGGCCCTGAATGACCGTACAATTTTTCGTTCCTCGAAGCCATTCCTCTACTCCCTTGTTCGATCTCGCGGAGGCCGCATCCTTGCGGGCCTTCACCCGCTTCATATCGACGCGCATATCACCGATGGCGAAACCATATTCCGCACCTCGGTGGGCAATGTGCATCGCATAGGCACTCGCCACCAGAGTCTTCGTCGGAATGCATCCCGTATTCACGCAGGTGCCACCAAATTTATGGCGTTCGATAATAGCCACGGTTTTGCCGGCACCCGCAAACCGCGCTGCCAGGGACGGCCCCGCCTGGCCCGTCCCGATAATGATTGCATCGAAGTGCTTTATATTAGAGGCGGTGCTTGCAGTGTTCACAATTGCTCCGATTGGTCTAACCTTAGATTAGGCCAGAATCACGATGATGAATCTATTGGACGAACGTATCGACCACCACCCAATGGATTGGACATGTGGGCGCAGAGTGGGTGCATACTTTATTCCATTGGGGCGCAATACCATGGTATCGCTAAATACTATCGTCCAATTGATTCGCTGGTCACCGCAGGTGTACTCACTGCATCCAAATATCTAAAGATAAGGATGGCAAAGACATGCCGGAAGCGACCTGGAAACCCCACGAGAAACACGGACAGCTCACAACGCAGAGCGACCTGCCTGAAAGCGTCTACGCATTTCCGAAGCAGCGCAAAGAACCACTGACCGACGCACAACATGTGCGTAACGCGGTCGCGCGGTTCGATCAAGTGACCGATGTCTCCGATTCCGACCGTGCTTTGGCGTTCGCGAACATCGAGAAAGCTGCAAAGCACTACGACGTCAACCTCGCGGAAACTTCATGGCACGAGCTGGGCGTTCATCCTCAAAAGCGAAGGAAGACAGGTTGACGCCAAGGGCGCTGTGACGCGAACGCCGGGTGCAGGGCTAGCAATCCAGTGTCGACTCTTTTGGAGTCCATCGGGTCGGCGACTAATTCTCGCTTCGCTCATCTAAAGTTTCGTTAGTAATTGTTTGCTCGCCGTAAAGGAGACGAAATATGAAAGCAATTGTTGTCCACCAATATGGCGGTCCTGAAGTACTCAAGTTCGAGAACTATCCTGACCCGGTTCCGGGTCCGGGCGAGGTGCTGGTGCGAGTCGCCGCCTCCAGCGTGAATCCCATCGATTACAAACGGCGTGCCGGTTTAACCAAAGATTTTTACCCCATGCACTTCCCGGGCCTCATCGGCGTCGATATGGCGGGGACCGTGGTCAAGCTTGGGCCGGGAGTGACGGACTTTTCCGTGGGCGACCG
>JBAVUV010000175.1:0-2922 GCA_049696955.1 Candidatus Sulfotelmatobacter sp.
GATCGTAAAAGTCGAGCACGATTTCGTTCAGCGGTAACTCATAGTGCAACATGACGCGTGACGAACTGACATACTCGAATGTCTTCTGCTTGCCGCGCTTGTCTTCCACCAGCTTGAGAATTCCACCAACATATTCTTCATTGGTGAGAATCGTCGCCAGGATCACTGGCTCCTGAACTTTTGCAATCTCGCTGGGATCGGGCCAGCGCGACGGATTATCGACCTCGATTAGTTCGCCGTCGGTTTTAGTAATCTTGTAGCGGACACCGGGTGCAGTAGTAATGAGTTCGAGAGCGAACTCGCGTTCCAGCCGCTCCTGGATAATCTCCATGTGAAGCAAGCCAAGGAATCCGCAGCGGAAGCCGAAACCGAGCGCAACGGAACTTTCCGGCTCGAAGAAAAATGACGAATCGTTCAGCCTTAATTTTTCCAAAGCTTCGCGGAGCCGAGTATGCTCATGCGCGTCCACGGTATAGAGGCCGGCGAATACCATGGGTTTGATCTCTTCGAAGCCGGGCAGCGCTTCGAAGGCAGGGTTGGCATCATCGGTGATCGTGTCGCCAATTTTTGTATCGGCAACATTTTTAATGTTTGCGATGAGAAATCCGACTTCGCCGGCTTTCAATTCACCGATCTCCACCGGCTTGGGCGTAAGTACGCCGAGAGTTTCCGCATCGAAGGTGGTCCCGTTCGACCACAGGCGGATTCTCTGCCCCTTGCGTAACGTTCCCTGGAACACGCGGGTGAGAATCACTACTCCGCGGTAAGGGTCGAACCAGGAGTCGAAAACGAGCGCCTGCAGACGGCTGTCAGGATTTCCCTTTGGCGGAGGCACCCGCTTCACGATGGCTTCGAGCACGTCGGGCACGCCTTGCCCAGTTTTTGCGCTGATGAGCACGGCATCCGAAGCATCGAGCCCAACCGCGCTTTCGATCATTTCCTTCGTGCGGGGAATATCGGCGCTTTGCAGATCGATCTTGTTAATGACGGGGATGATTTCGAGTCCGTTATTAATTGCCAGATAGGCATTGGCAAGGGTTTGCGCTTCCACTCCCTGTGAAGCGTCAACGATGAGCAGTGCGCCTTCGCACGAGGCCAGTGAGCGCGAGACCTCGTAAGAAAAGTCCACGTGGCCGGGCGTGTCGATCAAGTTGAGTTGATAGGTCTGACCGTCCTTCGCGGTGTACATCATGCGGACCGCGTGGGCTTTGATGGTGATGCCGCGTTCGCGCTCCAGGTCCATGGAGTCGAGCACCTGCGCCTGCATCTCGCGCGCGGTGAGCGATCCGGTCAACTCCAGCAGGCGGTCTGCCAGCGTGGATTTACCGTGGTCGATATGCGCGATGATGGCAAAATTGCGGAGGAAAGCGGCGTCCATAGGATGAAGGGCTAATCCCTGATTTTAGCAGGCTACGACTAGTTCTCACTGCGGATGCTTCCCAGTTCTCCGATAGTCTCTTGCGTTACAATCCTTCGACCTGATTTCTCAAGGGGTGTCGGTTATGCGGAAGTGTTGGTTGGCATTCGTCTTTTTCGTTCTGATCTCTGTTCTGATCATGGCTGGCATTACTCCGGCGCAAACTCTGTCGCCGCTGGTGCGCGGTTTTGTGAAAGTCGATGCACCCGTCGTGGTCCTGACGCATGTGCGCGTGATTGACGGCACCGGCGCTCCGGCGCGCGAAGATCAGACAATCGTGATCAAACAAGGAAAGATCGAGTCGGTATCCGATTACGCATCGGTGAACACTGCCAAAGATGCACAAGTTATCGACTTGCACGGTTACAGCGTGATTCCGGGATTGGTGGGCATGCATGACCACATGTTTTATCCCATGGGCAATGGCATCTTCGGAGAAATGGGATACAGCTTTCCTCGTTTATACCTTGCAGCCGGCGTGACCACCATCCGAACTACGGGCTCGATCGAGCCTTACACGGATCTCGAACTCAAGAAGCAAATCGATGGGGGCGAAAGTCCCGGCCCGAAGATTCACGTGACCGGACCGTATCTCGAAGGCGCGGGCTCGTGGGCGCTGCAGATGCACCAGCTCACCGGCGCCGACGACGCAACCACGACGGTTAATTTCTGGCTGGATCAGGGCGTCGACAATTTCAAAGCGTACATGTTCATTACGCCCGCTGAACTTTCTGCCGCTGTGAGTGCGGCACATAAACGAGGCGCGAAAGTAACTGGACACTTATGCTCAATCGGTTTTCGAGAAGCTGCCGCGATTGGCATCGACGACCTGGAGCATGGGTTGCTGGTGGATACGGAATTCTTGCCCTGGAAAAAGGCGGGCGAGTGTCCCGAGAAGCTTGACTACGCGTTCATTTCCAAACTGGATCTTACAAGTGGCCCGCCGCACGAGATGATCCTCGATCTGGTTCAACGCCACGTCGCAGTCACATCTACGCTTCCGGTATTCGAGATGTTCGTGCCCGGACGGCCGACGATTCAGCAGCGAATTCTCGACGCGCTTTCTCCGGATGCCCGTAGCGCGGTGCTCGAGAATAAAGTTCGTGCCAGCGATTTGAGTTCGACGCAGAAGCGATACCACACTGAAGCCTCCCCTTGGCCAGCGGCTTTCAAGAAAGAAATGGAGTTCGAACACACATTCGCGCAATCCGGAGGTTTGCTGCTGTCCGGACTCGATCCAACCGGAATGGGAGGAGTGATCGCTGGATTCGGCGACCAGAGAGAAGTCGAGTTACTGGTGGAGGCGGGATTCACTCCGCTGGAGGCGATTCGCATCGCGACTTTCAACGGCGCTCAATATCTGAACGAGGCTGACAAGATCGGCACGATCGCGCCGGGCAAGCAAGCGGACCTGGTCGTGATCAAAGGTGATCCGTCGAAGCAGATAAGCGATATTGAAAACGTCGAGACCGTGTTTAAAGATGGAATCGGCTACGATTCCGCCA
>JBAVUV010000176.1:0-5521 GCA_049696955.1 Candidatus Sulfotelmatobacter sp.
GTCCGTACTGGCTGACGACTTTCTGCGCCAGCGAGAGAGCCCGGTCTTTCGATTCGGCGGATTTTTTCTGATTGGGTTCGGTCTTGTAAATCTCGATGAGCGCCGAGCGGCGCCACGCTGCGTCATAAAGGGCCTCCGCGGCCGCTGGAGATTGTGGGTGCTCTTTGGCATAGTTCTCGTAGAGGTCGGCTTCTTTATCAGGACACTTGGACAAGCCTTCCCAATCGCCGCACAGTTTGTTTTCGAGCAGACGGAAGGCCGCGAGGTCGGCCCACTTCGTGCTCGGATATTTCTTGATGACCAGCTTCATCCAGTCTTCGTTCATCTGGCCGCGCATGTAGGATTCGCGTGCACGCGCGGAAGGGCGGGTCATAACGTCGGCACGCTCGACCTGCCAGCGAATATCGGCCGCGCGATAGAGCCCTTCGGCAGCCAGCGGGGAAGCGGGCATCAGATCGTAAATGCGGTAGTAGAGCCGCATCGCATCTTGCGCAGCATCGCGCCGGCCGCGGCGGCTGCTGGCTTGATCTTCGGAGTCGGCGGCTTCACCGAAGATAACTTTGTCGCCGTCCTGACTCGTACTGAGAACCACCGAGCGGCTCGGAAGCCAGCCGGTGATTGCTTTACCTTCGGCTTCGTCTTCCGTGGCTCCTTCTTCGTTGCTGGGCTCGCGCAGGATCGCTTCCACGTGAACCCAGTCGCGGCTAGTGTCGATCACGATAAGTTCGTTTCCCCGATTGGCCTCGCCGACACGGGCGGCGTCTGTGCTGGGCGCGACGCGAATGGTTTCTTCATGCACCAGCGTTCCGCGCAGAGCATCAGCGGTCGCGAAGGGAATAGTGAAAGTCGAGAGAAGAAGGATGCAGACAAATAGGGTAAAGCTCGAGACCCGCGGTTTCATAAAATTTTGGATGCTGTTCGCTAAGACTTGCCAAAGCGATGGTCAAGGAGAGTTGGGGCGGTTGTCAATCTCGAGCGCAAAACAAAACGCCCCAGACTCGTTCGAGTCGTGGGACGTATGTTGATCAGCCCTCCCCCAAGTGCTGCTCAATAGAGAGCATAGGAGAACGCCGGGAGTTGGTAAATGGCACCCAAGTGCTATATGCCCCCACTAGAGTGTTGGATCGGCTATCCCTTATCAATTCATACAGTTGCGAGTCCCGGCTTGCCCTGCCCTTCGAAGTGCGCCTCAATCTCCTCTAATGTTTTGCCCTTGGTTTCGGGAAGGAAGAAGGCGGCCGTAATGAAGTAAATCACGGTGCAAGCCGCGAAGCCCCAGAACATCACCGCATAGCCATACTTGCCTACGGTCGGTAGGAATACCGCGGCAATTCCGGTAGAAACTGCCTGATTGATGAGCAGGGCGATGCTCATGCCGTTCGAACGAATTCGAGTGGGCATCAGCTCCGATAGCGCGAGCCACACACAAACTCCGGGCCCGACGGCATAGAAGGCCATGAACACAAAAAGGGTGAGAGCCACCTTCCATCCACTGCGCTGGCTGGGGAGTGGAGTGATCAATGCATCGTCGATTTTGAGCGGAGCCACGCGAGCAGCATCGAGGTCGCCGAAGGGATTCGAAAAGAATGCCACCACTTTGTTGGGAGGGACACAACTCTCGCGAGTGATTTCGATCGGAGTCGCGGCGGTGTCGTCCGAACGCGCTGCTTTGGTGGAGGCGTGGAAATCGCCGTAAGAATAGATCACGACCAAAGAGGTCGGACGGTTCGCGATCTGCGGCGCGGTATTGGCAGTAGTGCTTAGTAGTTTCTCGGCCAGATTTTGGTCATAGGTGAGCGTGATCGTCTGGTCAGGTTTGACCATCGACTGAACGGGATTTCTGGAATCCACGCGCAAACGCTCCGTCTGGCGGAAGAGCAGGCCGGTGCAAACCAGTGAAAGAATAATCCCGGCCGTTCCCACTGACAGCAGGAACTTCCGTCCCTTGCGATCGACCAGCATGACGCCGCCAATCGTCGTGAGGAAATTGATAATTGTGAAGAGAACGTAACCCCAATGAGCTTGCACATCGGAGAGTCCGCTTTGCAAAAGAATATTGGTGTTATAGCCAATAATGGAGTTGACGCCAGTGGCCTGATTGCAGGCGAGGATAACGCAAGCCAGCACAAAAGGGATTACGTACTTCCGGCGCAGAAGCGATTCTTTTACTTTGGCGCCGGTCGAGGACTGAGCTTTCTCCGAAGCGGCGGCCTGTTCCATTTCCGCGAGTTCGAGATCCGCCTGCTGCGTGTTGCGAGAACGGAGTAGCGCAGCATAGGCGGCATCGCGCCTTCCGCGGCGAAATAGCCAGCGCGGGGATTCCGCGACTATAAAGCTGCCAATCACGAACAAGATGCCGGGGGGTAGTGAAACCCAGAAGATGCGGCGCCACGCGGCGTCTTTAAAAGCAAAGAGGCGAGCTGGGTCGCCGAGTTTCGCGACTTCTTCGACGCGAATACTGAAATACATCCCAACCAGCGCTGCGGCTACGATGCCGAGGGTCAGCAGCCACTGGAAGATTCCGGTGCCTTTGCCGCGACTCGATGCGGCCAGACATTCCGCCAGGTAGAGTGGTACAACTACTCCGATTAAGCCGGCGCTGATGCCTTGCAACAGTCGGCCGAGAATTATCGGCTCATACCCATGCGAAAGCGCGATCACTGGAATGCTGGCGACAAACAGTACTCCGCTGAGCGCCATCAGGAGCTTGCGGCCCATAAAATCCGCCAGCGCGCCGGCAAATAGAGTGGAGATAACGCTGCCCAGAAGCACGGCCGCCACAATGTTCGAGAGCTGGCTCGCGTTCAACTTCGACGTGGCTTCCAGATACGGATAGGCGCTGGCAATGATACCTACGTCCACTCCGTAGAGCAGGCCGCCTAATCCCGCTACCAGCAGCAGGAAGCGGTTGTAGCCGGCTTTTTCGTTTTGCGGCACGGGTTAAGGTCCTTTGGCTAAATTGAAGACGCCCGAGTTTATTCCTCCCAAGTGCACTACGGCAAACGAAAGCCTATAATGGGAATATCATGATGACTCCTAATTTTGAATCTCCCTCCGTGTCAGAAATGTCGGAAATATGCGCTCATATTAAGCATCTTGGCTATGGGGTTTCGGGCCATATTCGGCTTTATGGGGAAGAATTTGAAGTGATTTCCGACCCATTTCCGGAGGATGACGGCATCGCGGTTCATGTCAAGACTAAGAGTAACTCGACCGTTCGAGTGCTTCAGCTGCCTGCTACCGTGGTTCAGAGTGTGAAAGGGCGAAATACGAAGGCTGCGTAGCCCGTTAGGCGGGAGCTTCCGTCTTTTTGGGATGGGTCGCCAGTTGGCGCGATACGGTAATAAAAGCCTTGGCGGCGACCGACAGGGTACGGTCACGGCGGTAAGCAAGACCCAGTTCACGCCACAGTTCGGCGCCCTCCAGTTCGACCAGCTTCACTCGCCCGGCCGCGACTTCGTCGCGCGCAAATGATGCGCTGATCAGAGAGATCCCCAAATCTGCGGCTACAAAACTCTTGATCATGCCGATACTGGGTAATTCCATTCTTACTTTGAGTTCGGAATTGTACTCGCGGAAAAGCTTATCCAGCAGCCGGCGGGTGTGGCCGGTTTTGGGAAGCAGCAGAGGATACTTCACGACCTCGCCGATGTGAGCCGATTTCATCTTCGCGAGCGGGTTCCGGGGACTGACCATGAGCATCAGGCGGTCGCGGAAAATGGGCTGCACCTTCAGGCTGGGCGATTGGATTGGCAAGCTAAGCACGCCCACGTCAAGAGAGCCATTCTCCAACTTTTCCACAATCTTATAAGTGAAATTGCGATAGATGCTGATTTGCACATCGGGGTAATGGCGGCAGTACTCGCCAAAAACCTCGGGCAAAACGTAAAGGCAAGTGGCCTCGTTAGCGCCAACCATGAGCGTCCCGCGCGGCGTTTGGCCGTGGTCGGCCACGGCAACGAGAGATTCGTCGCGCAGGCTCTTGAGGCGTAAAGCGTACTCGTAGAAAATCTGGCCGGCTGGAGTCAGTTTGACGGTTTTGCCGGAGCGATCGAGCAGCCGGTCGCCGTATTCTTGTTCCAGTTGACGGATCTGGGCGCTGACCGCCGATTGCGAGCGGAAAACTTTCTCTCCGGCACGAGAGAAGCTACGTTGCCGTGCAACTTCCAGAAAGGTAATGAGCTGATCGAAATCCATGCGTTAGTCGGAGAATTATATAGGACTTCGCGTCTGTACGGTTACGGTCTTCGCCGGAAATGGGAAGTCTAAGTGCAAGATGCTTAGGGCGGTCCGGAAGCACCTCGGACGGTTGAGCTAGTTCAGGCTAAGGCGGAAATGGGTCAGGGCCTGGCTCGGGTTTGATGTTCCATGCGTTTTGGCACCGTATGGGGCAACGGGTTACTCTAAGGCATGTCCATTTCCTGCCCTGAATGCGGCGCGTCGATGCCGGACAACGGCGCATTCTGTCCGGGCTGCGGCCAAGGCATGCAGACAATCGAGCTGGTTCAAGGTAATGTAGGCGTATTGCCTCGCACGATCGCTGGCGCGCTGGCCTACTGCACGATTATTCCAGCCATCGTTTTTCTCCTTGTCGAACCTTACAACCGAGACCGCTTTGTTCGCTTTCATTCATTTCAGTGCATCGGATTCTGGCTAGCCGCATTAGTGATTGGCGCAGTACTGCGGGTGGCAGCGTTTCTGTTGTTTTTTGTTCCGCTGCTGGGTTATTTGGTGGTCCTTCTCCTTTCTATGGCGACCAGTCTCGGTTTGTTCGTGATTTGGGTGGTGCTGATCGTCAAGGCGCTGCAGGGAGAGATGTTCCAACTCCCGGTTGTGGGTGAGTTTGCGGCACGGCAAGCAGCCCCAAACTAGGGCTGGCTGCGTCAAGTTATTGATTGCTTCTCCACACGCTTTCTGGTATTTTGCCGCAACGTCGCTTGGGGTGGTTTAGGCGGCCGCAACTCAGAGAGGGAGGGGACTCCGATGGCGTTCTGCAATATGTGTGGTGCTCAGGTTGCCGATGGCGCGACGGTATGCGCGGCATGCAGCGGGCGGGCCGCAGTTCTTCCGGCCACGGCTGCTTCGGGACTCACAGACAATGTGGCGGGGATGTTGGCCTATATTACTTTTATTCCCGCGATCATCTTTCTGGTAACGGCGCCCTACAATAAAAGCCGCTTTATCCGGTTCCACTCCTTCCAAAGTATCTTTCTCTTTGTGGCGGTAGTCATTATTCAGGTCGCTCTGACGTTTCTGACCATCGTGCCCTTCCTGATTCTGCTCACAGCGCCTTTGCATATGCTGGTCGCGTTGGGAGCATTGATTGTGTGGATCATTCTGCTGATGAAGGCCAACCAGGGTCAGATGTACAAGCTGCCTCTGATCGGTGATCTGGCGGAAAAGCAGGCTGGATAGTTCTGGCAGGCGGTAAAGAATGGCAGTCGTGCATGTCGATCCCTGGCAAGTCCCGCTCGTGCCGATGTATGCGTGTGTTAGATAGTACGATGCTGTGGCCCTTGAC
>JBAVUV010000177.1:0-15489 GCA_049696955.1 Candidatus Sulfotelmatobacter sp.
AAGGAGCCGTCACCTCTCCTGCTCGTAACGCTTGATCTTCTGAGGATCAAACGTTGTTGGCATGTGTCCGGAGATGCGTAGCTGGAAGTGATCTTCCGCGCTTAGAGCGCTGAGGCCTGCGACCGTCAGTTGGACCTTGAACTCACCGGCTTCGGTGTAGGTATGCTTCACGTCACTTCCCTCCATGGTCACGCCGTCGCCAAAATCCCAGTGATAGGAGAGCACTTCATCGCCGCCCTGGCTGTGCGCCGCAAACGAAAGCATACTGCCCGCATTTCCGGTGGAAGGATGTTCCGTCTTGACTGCGGGAGCGACTGCGGGAAGGTGTGCGTCGACAATTTTAAAAATGCGTACTGAATGAGCCGGCTGATGGAAGGCCAGCACTCCGGAAGCACTAGCCGCTGTCTTCTGATTGTCCAGGACATCGGTAACTGCATACTGACCCGTCGCGGACAAGCCGGCGGTTGCGAGATCGATTGAGTGATCCCTGTCCTTATCGGTCCAGTTGAAGACAGTCAGAATGCTTTGCCGGCCGTCTTCTTTAAGAAAGAAGATACTCGGCTGCTCGTCCTCGGGCGCGAAATTCATGAGGTCTAACGGGACCGATGCTTTCCCCAACCGAATCATACTAATCAGATCCTGATTTTGAATCAGCGTGAGGCGTTCAGGGGCCTTTGACAACGACGGAAGCGCGTCCCCGATCTCGAACATGCCACCGGAAACCGCCGCGAGTGCAATGGAAACTTTGGCATCATCGAACGTAGCTGGCTTCTTACTCTCGTGCCAGGATTGGTCGTCGATGGTTTGGGTTGAGACGGTGAACGCGTCCGGATCGGCCACAAAAAAGTTGCGGTTCATGTAGTAACGCGCGGCAATTCCGGGCGCCGCTTCTTTGCTGGCGTCGAAGGTGTGGCCCGTATCCTGCGATATGCGGCCATAATCCACATAACCGACCGGGTTCAACATGGCGCTTCCATCTTTATCTAGGTACACGTTGTCGCCCACGGTGTCGCGGATGATCTTCAGCCCAATTCTCTGGGCCTCGAGCGCAGTGGTATTCGGTTGGTGATAGTAGCCTTCGATCAAACTGTCGTCCATAAAATCCATCTTGATGGAATGGATGCCCCAGTTGTTCACCAGCGTCGAATAAGTCTTTCGGAGATACTCTTGAGCCTCTGGGTTCGTCGTGTCGAGGACGAACAATTGATCTTTGTTGTCGACGACGGTGCCAGCGTGGATCGGCTGCCCTTTTGCATTCTTGACCAGCCAGTCCGGATGATTCTGATAAACCCAGGAGCGCTCCGAGATTTCAAAGGGAGCGGTCCAGATTGCCGGAGTGAGGCCGAGACCTCGCACTTTGTACTCCAGCGGAGCGAGACCATGGGGAAACAAAGTCGCATTTGGAGTGATGTATTCTCCGCGGGCAAACTGATAGCCTTCATCGATGTGGAAGATGTTGTAGCCGAGCGATTTCAGATGCTCCGCTTCCCACCTTGCATTGGTGAGCGCAGCTCCCTCATTTAATCCAAAGTAGTATGCCGTCCAACTCCACCAGCCCATCAGCGGAGGCGCAGAGATTCGTGCTTGATGAATCTGCCGGATCAGCGAGCCGTAAGTCTCCAGTTGCTGGTGATAATCTTTGGCAACACTGAAAAGTAGACGTTCGGACGATAGCTCCGCTCCGGGAGCGACCGGCAGACTCAATTCCACTTGGTCTTCCGCGGAGGAATGCTCAAGAGAATTTAGTTTGGCCATCTCGGTGGTCCCGGTTGAATCGACTTCGTAGGAGGCAACTCGGGTTGCATCGCCAGCGCCCGAGAGATGAAGCCGTAGGATCGTGAGGAAACGGTCTGAGGCGAGAGCACCCAGAAATAAGCTCTCATGACTTTGGCGATTGTAGATGAGCTGGCTGCCTACAGCGCGATGCATCTGCTTTTCGGCATCCGCAAAATTCCGAATGGTAATGGCGGGCCGGTCTTCGCTGAAACTGTCGGAGAGAACCCGATCGTCGAGCACTGGCCCTCCCAGATCAATGATCGGTCCTTCGGTCGCGTCGAGCGAACGAATGCTTTCGACGTGAACCGGTTTCCCGGTCGTGTTTCGGACCCTCACCTGGATATCGCCGAATGGCTCGTTCGAATAAGCGCGCAAGTGATAAATCAGATCGGGCTGCCCGTGTAATCCGGAGTAGGTAACTTGCCAGTCGATAGCATCGCCGATAAATCCCTGGATTTTCGAGTGCTCTATCGCCGGCTGCGGATAGTCGGAGGCGTGAATCCAGTGGCCATCCACCTTGGCACCGATTCCCGCACGCAAGGCGTATGAAGCAGCACCTGGCATCGCGATGGCGTACTTACCGTCCGCCGGGTTCACACTCACTTGCAAAGCCTGCTCAGGGCCGGATGACTGTGCCGCAGACGAAAGAAGAGCGCCACCACTCAGCAGTAACAGTGCAGTAAATCTGATCACGTATGCCGTTCTCATTTGACTGATCCAGTAGCCGATCACCGATTCCTCCGTGGAATTGAGAAGTGTTGTTGCCACAGCTGTTTTGTCAGGTCGCAGAGTTGAGAATGAATCATACCGGCTGATCGGTAATTTCCTCGCGTCGAGGATCCCAATAGAATTTCTTTCCCGTCCAGTAGGCCTGCGTGGCCATGATACAGACAATGGAATGCGAAAAGCCGTCATCGACAGTTGCATTCGGTTGCCGGCGCGCCCGCATAGCCTCAAGCCAATCGACCATATGGACCACATCGTCGTCGTCGGGCCCAAGAGAATTGGGCGGCGTCGCCCCGGAAATTTTGAGCGTGGCCGCTGCGTCGCTGGACGGTCCTACAATCGGCACTTGGGAATATACCGGACCGGATTCCCAGGGATCGAATTCCTTCCTTCCACCTTCTTCTGTGGTGACGAACAACGAAGCGCCCTCGCCGCCGTAGTTGTCAATGGTTCCGTTCCGGCCTTGTATGCGCGAGAAGCTGCGGTAACTATTTCCGAAAGTTGTCTTGTAGGTATACAGGAAACCTTTTGGATAGGTCACAGCGGCAACAACGGTGTCGGGATTTTCACGGCCATCTTTCCAGATGAAGACGCCGCCATTCGCCACCACACTGGATGGGAATGCCTCGTCCGTCCAAAGATGAACCAGGTCACTGCCATGGCTGAGCCATTGGTCGAATATGCCGGAAGAAAAATCCTTGTAGAGGCGAAACTCAAGATAGACGTGGGGATCGAATGGCCGGTCTGGTTTGCCCAGCAGCCAGCGCTTCCAGTCGGTATCTTCTTCGCGGAGCTGAGATTTTCGTCCATAGAGCCAGCTCTTCCATTCCATTTTCAAATCTTGCAGCATCTCGGGAGAGATACCGGTATCTGCCGGCACAAAACGCCAGCGCTCTTCATTGACGTTCCACTCCTGCTCGATGTGTACGATGTCGCCTATCTTTCCCGAACGAATGATCTCCCGCACGGCCAGCGGATAAGCTTGACTACGGTGCTGCGTCCCCACCTGCACAACCTGCTTGGACGCCTTCACAATATTGCGAGCTTCCTTCGCCTCCGCCAGCACATTGGCAAATGGCTTTTCAACGTAACAATCCTTGCCCTCCCGCACCACCTCGCTGCATAACTTCGCGTGCTGGAAGTCTCCGGTAGCGATCATCACGCCATCGATGTCTTTTCTGGCGAGCATATCTTCCGAGTATTGATACATCTGCGGCTCAAGGTTGAAGGCCTTTTTCACTTGCGCGGCGCGGCGTTCGCGAGCTCGGTTCCAAAGATCGCACACGGCAACTGTCTCTACTGGAATTTGCTTCGAGGCGAGTTGAGCCATGTGCACATGGCCTTCGCTCCGATCTCCACATCCCAATTGTCCCAGCCGAATGCGATCATTCGCACCGAGAATCCGGGCATAGGAATGTGCATCCATTCCGCTGGCTAACAACATTCCTCCCGCACCTTTCAGGAACGTTCTTCGAGTAGCGTCTTTGTCGCGCATGTTGTCCGGCAAACTCCTCGTTTGAATCGATTAGTTATCGTTGAGGCTTCAGGGAAGAATTGCCTTGATCCCCGTGATCTCACAAAAATCTATAAGCGCCGGATATAGGTCTTCGCCGTAACCCAGGCATGCATATTCATTGGTCCAATGCTGCAGCAACATTTCGATGTCGCAATGCGCGGTCACGAAACCATGCGGCCAGAACGGAATGCCACATTCGTTTTGCCGTTTTTCTATCTGATCAGCTGGCGGCTCAAAAATGCTGGCTCGCGTAATGACCATTTGAAATTCACCGTTCACTCTACCCAGCCGAGCCAGTACTCCATCTCCTACTTTGCAGATCAACTTTACAGAAAGTCCGCCCGCTTCGCCTTCCGTGGGAATACCGTGCTCAGAGAAACCCGCCGGTCCCAGCTTGCCGGCTAACGAAGGTGGGCAAGCGCCATCCCCGATAATCTTGATTTCTTTCGTCTTTTTATCAATGTGCTGCAGATCACCGTAATACACTCTCTCCTTGCTCAATTTCGTGAGCAGAAGAACCGTGAGGGCGGTGTTGAAATCGCCCAGCGTAGAAGTACCCACTCCATCCTCCAGCATCATGCTCTGCGCAAAACAGGTGGCAGAGTAATCGCCGGCAAGCCCGGGAAACGATTGAATCGTGTAGAAGTCTAATTTTTCTTTTGCTACCACTTTTCTAAGCGCGAGGTATAGACGAATCGAGCGCTCGGTGACCGCGTTTCGTTCCGGTTCCGTGGCGAACAGTTGCCTAAGCCTTGGCCGCAGCTCGTCCAGTTCGCTCGAAGAAATTCCTTCAGCGGCTTGCTTCAACTCCGTCGTGTCTCGAGAGTCGATATCGATGCCAAACATTCTCATCCATTGTGAGGGATCGGCAGCACCGCAGGTTTGCCCCATACCGCGGCCGCCGAACGTACCCATGGTGGACATGTTCAGAAAGTTTTTGAGATGCGACGCCTGAGCATAGCTGACGATCTTGCTTACCGTATCTTTTTCTTCGAGGCTGCCATATATAAATTTGTGCGCAATACCAATCTCCAGCAAGCCTCCGTGCAGGACTAATCCGCCAACCGGCCGCCAGCCTTGAGAGCCGGGATGCGTCCACACCAGCAATCCTTTACCAGTGGCGCAGTAATCGCGGATCGCACCTACCAGATGAGCTGCCCAAACCCACGTGCCGGAAAACAGGACGACCGCATCGATCGAATCGTCGCTTTTCATTTTCTTGAATGCGGCGCGTGCTTCTTCTTTGCTGGCCACGACAATGCCATGTTCGACCACATTCAGACCCGCGGCCACCAGCGCGCTCTTGGCGCGCTGAACTAACGCCTCATCGATGAATGGCGTGCCCATCGGGTCTTTCAACCCGTCTTTGTGAACCCCAAACACTATGAATCCGATTGTGGCTTGAATCAATGTCCCTCCTATGAACTTGAACTTCCGTTGCCGATGATCGCCGAACGCAATTGGCTATACTGTTTGACTTGTTGCGCGTAGGCCGCCGCAATCTCGGGATCGGGCGATACCACCGAGACATCGCGAACTACGAGGTCCACAGCCTCGCGCAAAGTCCGGTATTCCCCGCACGCAACTCCGGCAAGAATGGCTCCCCCAAGACACACTGCTTCCGGGCGCTCCATTACGTGCAAACGCCGGCCCGACAGCGCTGCCCGCAACTGGAGACCCAGGGCTGACCGCGACCCACCACCCGTGACGTAGACATCTCGAAAATCTCCCACCGCGCCGGCCAGAATGTCAGTCATCCGCGATAGCTCACAGGCAAGCCCTTCAAGAATGCCCTTGTAGATCTGGCTTCGAGTGGTGTTCGGACTCAAGCCGGAAATAATTCCGCGCGCGTGCGGATCGAAATCAGGATTGCAGGTGCCGATCAGATTGGGAGTAATACAAAGGCCCGTCGGACCGCGTGGGGCATCCTGCTCAAGCGTCGCGTAATGGATCGACTCCGTCTCAGATGAATCGCCGTTCTGCGAGTACAACAGATTGTGGAACCACTCGATCATGATTCCGGATGGAAAATACGCCAGCGTGACAAATTTGTCCGGAACCACGTGACAATACGTGTTGAGAGAAGCCGCGAGGGCCGCGTCCGTGGGGCAGGGCTGATCGGACGCAGCCAGCAGACATTCGTAGGTACCGATCGAATCAGCTACGCGGCCCGAATCCAGAACACCAACTCCAAGTGCTCCGCAAGGTTGATCGTGCCCGCCAATGACAACAGTCGTTTCAGCGGGAAGACCCAGTTGATTAGCCGCGGATGCACTCAACTTTCCCAGACTCGTTCCTGCAGGTACAGGAACGGGCAGGCATTCGGCGCCTATTTTTGTTGCAGCGAGAATTTCTTCCGACCAGCCCTGCTGTCGTGTGTCAAAGGCCAAATAGCGCGAAGCCAGAGAATAATCCACGTAAGGCGGTAGTCCGAGTCGACTAAGAATGTACCCAATCACGGTAAGGAAACGAACTGACGGAGTAAAAATATCCGGGCGGTGCTTACGCAACCAAAGAATCTTTGGCAGCGGGTACATGGGATGAGAGACCAGCCCGGTAATTTCAAAAAGCGTTTTTCTGCCGATTGTTCCTTCCAGCCAAACCGCTTCTTCCGCAGCTCGATTGTCCTGGTTGAGAATGGCGGGAGCGATTGCCTCGTTGTGTTCACTGACCGGTACAAACGTTTCGCCGTGTGAATTCAGGCACAGTGCTCGAACCGGATCGGAAAGATTTTTTGCCGCCGATTGTACGGAGCGGCGCACCGCCTGCCAGAAGCGTTCGGGATTTATCTCCGCATGCGAAGGAGCGGGAAATTCCGGTGCGTAGGCGCAAGTGTGTTGGGCAAGTATTCCACCCGTCAGCGCAAATGCCACCGCTTTGCATCTGCTCGATCCAATATCGACGGCCAGCAAACTCATAAGGGGCTTCAATTCCGGCTTGCTACAAAGCTGCGGCCTTCATCCAAACCTGTCGGAACAATGTTATGACTCGCGCCAAGCGAAACATTGCGTCGCGAAATGCCCAACGTTGGCGCCACTCACAAGAATTTATCCGCGGCAACCGCGAGCTTCCGTCCGCGATCCCCGAACTCCACAACTTCGATCCTTTTGTTGGCAAGAGCCACGCTAGCTACGCCGCTAAATGTTCCCGGCACCTCAAACAACAAAATCAGAAAGCGAACGTGGGCCTTAGATTTAGCCGGAAGCCAGCGATATGTTGATTCGCCGAACAGCGGCCCTTGTTCGATGGTTTCGCGACGCGGGATAGAGAAGGGAGTGGTGCTGAACTCCAGTCCTCGACAGAACGTTTTTCCTCGCCACGGCGCTGAGGTTCGACTGTATCGCTCTTCCCAATTACCCACCCAGGGAAAGTCTACGCGGCGAAACGCATAGACGACGAGAAGCTTCAGACGCGGGTTACACGCGGCGATGAAGCCAATCTCAAGCTGAGGATCCAGTAATTGCGCCGTGTAATGTCCGAACCGCTGTGCCGGTGTGGTTCGCAAGTTCAATTGCTTGCGATCTCGGGTCGGCGCTTCGGGCCAGGTAAACTCAGCGTCTGGTTGAAGAGAAAATCGAGGGCTATAACTTGCTGGACAAACTTTCGCCCGCTTGGCCGGCATATCGAACCAGGTGGTTTTCTCTTCCAAAAATGGTGGACCGAAGGTCACGTGTTCATTCCAGGAAATCGGGCGGTCATAACTGCTAAGGTTCATTGCCTCTTCTTCGCAATAAATCACAGGATTCGCGCGATCAAGAGTTAGCTTTCTGGAAAATCTGATCCCGGCCTCGGGAAGCGTCACACCGTATTGCAGTAGCGGCTTCGGCGACTGTGCTTGCTTCTGGTTCGCCCACATCAATGCCGGCGCTTCGCCGTGAGTAGTGAGACCCGCTGCAGTTTCTTCCACAGATGGCGGCCCGAAGTGATCAAAGCTGAGGCTGTGTCCGACGATGCCGGAGAGTAGCCTGCCGTCCGGTGGAGGTCCGTACCTGCGAGCATGTTTCGAAACTTTGTAATCGTGAGGATCAATCGTCGTCCAGTGCGGACGCCACAGTGGATTCACTCCGGAACAGGCATTCAAATTCAATTCGCAGATATGCCCGCCGCCCGCGAGAACTGAGATATGTCCCCAATCTGCCTGCAGCCGAAATCCGCGGCGTCCGTCGAGCACGTTCTTGTTGCGCAAAACTCCCCGGGCGTGGGAACCAGACTTCGTCATCTTGGGATGGCTTGGAACTCGGCGGTCGCCGCTCCGTCCAGAGCAGCTCGCGCGTGTTTGAGAAAGCCGCTTATGTTGTCAGCCTGGAACACATTGCGCCCAAAGAAAACACCCGCCGCCCCGGCCGCCGCCACTTCACGCACCACATCAAGTGCCTGCTTGTCCGAAGCATGACGGCTTCCGCCCAGCACCAGGATTGGTACGGGACAATTCTCCACCACCAAGCGCATCGAGGCCGGATCCCCGCTGTAATCGGTCTTAACCGCATCCGCGCCGAGCTCCACCGCCATGCGGGTGTGAAGGTTAAGCCACTTGGGATCGCCCGGGTTCTGCACGTTCTTCCCTCGCGCCAGAGATTCAACAATCAGCGGGATTCCCGCCCGTTCACATTCACGAGCGATTTCGGCGTTACGGGTAATCTCCTTCATCTCGAACTCCGCGTCGCCGGTGCCGACAACCAGATAGGTGAGAACAGCGTCCGCGCCGTGTCGTAACGCGTCCTCGGGATGGGCGAGAAGCGAACTGTGCAGCGCGCCATTTCCGTTTTGCCCGATCGCTGACCAAACAGTTGTCCAATCGAGGCGGGCGATCAACGGTGGTATAGAGCCCATACTCGTCGAGTTGGCGAATTGGCGAATCAGGCCAAGGTTCAATAGCAACGCATCGACGCCGGCTTCGGAAAATTGTCGAATCTTACCTAATGGGTCCTCGGTTCCAGGAATCGTCCCCAGCACTAACGCATGATCGAAAGCCACGACCAGGGCCCGGTGTTGCGAGCCTCCGAGCACATGGTTCAGACGGATTTTCCTGCCGCAATCGCTCACAATTCCCTCATGTCTCGCAGCACCCGGGGGTCGGACTCAAACTACCCGGCTCTTGAGCGAATGTCAACTTATTTGTATGAATGTGTTCGTTTGGCGGCCGGTTTACGCACGTCTTGGCCCTCCGCAACCACAACTTCGACGCCTGCTTCACGCAGTGCCTTGACATACTTAGAGTCAGTGCCGGAATCGGTTACGAGCACGTCGATATCCGCCACCGGTCCGACATAGGCGAAGCTTTGAGTACCAAACTTGCTATGATCCGCCAATGCGATGCGGGTTTTCGCGGCTCGGGTGATCATCTTTTTGATCTGCGCCTCAGCATGGTTGGCGGTCGATACTCCGTAGGAAAGATCGATTGCGCTGACGCCCAGAATCGCTTTATCCAAGCGAATTTCGGAGAGCGCACGCTGCGCCCATTCTCCAGAAAAATAGAATGTATCTTTCTGCAGATCACCGCCCGTGCAGAGCACGGTCACTCCGGAACTCCTCTGCAACTGACAAACGATCGTCGGCGAATTCGTCACGACAGTCAGGCGATTTCGCTGATGTAAAGTGCGTGCAAGCTCATACACTGTGGTGCTTCCCTCCAGAAACACGGTTTCACCGTCCAGCACCAGATGTTCGGCCGCGTGCGCGATCGCATGCTTCTCGGCGCTGTGGCTATGGGACAACGTTTCGTAGGAAGGCTGGAAATTCGTGCTGGACATGCGGGAGACGGCTCCACCGTGGGAACGTACGAGCACGCCATCGTGCTCGAGCGCTGCCAAGTCTCGCCGAATCGTCGCGGCCGTAACCCCCAGAGCCGCGCAGAGGTCGGAAGCAGAGACGGTGCGTTGACCGGAAAGAATCTCTCGAATGCGAAATCGGCGCTCTTCTGCGAGCATGAATGTTTGCGCTCTCCCGCCCGAATGTTCTCCAGAGTGGATCCTAGGCTAGTCGATCCCAGGGTCCGCGGCACAATTGTATTTGGGATGTGACGATTTGTATCGCAAAAAGTAGCATGGCCAGGACGCGAATCGATCAGAAACGAACATTCTGATTGACAAACGAGCAACCTCTCGGTAGATTCGCGCCATCGCAAACCGAATGACGTAAAGTGAATGACGCAGCCAACGTCGGAGTGCCACCAACTCGTCCGCTTATGCCTTTAAAGACCGAAACGCATCCCCGCCTGACGCGCGCTTTCGGTCTACTTCCGGCTACGGCCCTGAACATGGCCAACATGGTCGGGATCGGGCCCTTCATCACCATCCCACTCTTAATGGCCTCCATGGGTGGCCCGCAATCCATGCTGGGGTGGCTGACCGGGGCGCTCATCGTAATTTCCGATGGCCTGATATGGAGCGAACTGGGGGCAGCGTTGCCGGGCTCCGGGGGCAGCTACCATTTTCTTCGCGAAGCCTACGGCCATCAAACTTGGGGGCGCCTGATGGCTTTTCTCTTCATCTGGCAATTTGTTCTAAGCGGACCGTTGGAAGTCGCCTCCGGCATGCTCGGATTCGGAAACTATTCCACATACCTATGGCCGGGCTTGAGCGGTCGAGGTCAGCAATTCATTGGGGTCGCCGCGGGACTCGTTGCTTTATTCCTCTTATGCCGAAAGATCACATTCTTAAGCAAGGTCACGCTCACGCTGTGGATCGGCACGGTCCTGGCGATGGTGACCATCATGGTCACCGGCTTTCCCCACTTCAATCACCATCTGGCGTTCGATTTCCCGCCAGGAGCGCTGACTTTCAATCGGGGCTTCGTTCTTGGTCTCGGCAGCGCTACTCTGATCGCCGTCTACAACTATCTCGGATATTACGACGTGTGTTACATCGGTGACGAGGTCGAGAATCCGGCCTATGTGGTGCCGCGCTCGATTCTCATCTCGCTGGCAATCTGCTGCGTGGGATATCTGGCATTGCATCTCGCCATCATCGGCGTGGTTCCTTGGCGGGAAGGGATTCATTCCAACTTCATCGTTTCCGATTTCATGGAACGCCTTTACGGGCGGGGCGCAGCAATCGGTGTGACAATTCTGATCCTATGGTCGGCCTTTGGCTCCGTGTTCGCGCTGCTCCTCGGGTATTCGCGAATTCCTTACGCCGCTGCCATCGACGGCTATTTCTTCCGTCCATTTGCGCAATTGCATCCGACAAAAAACTACCCACAAGTTTCGCTCCTGGTTCTCGGAGGCGTATCGATTGCCTTGGCGTTCCTTAAACTCGATCAACTGGTCAGCGCTTTGATTACTACTAGAATTCTGGTGCAGTTTCTCGGACAGCTCTTTGCCGTTCCCCTGCTGCGGAGAAAGCTTCCCGACAGTGCGCGGCCGTACAAGATGTGGTTTTATCCAGTCCCTATGATCATTGCTTTCTTCGGCTGGGCGTACGTTTTCCTGACCTCGGGCTGGCTCTACATCGACATCGGATTGCTGACGCTGCTAACCGGAGTTGCGGTTTTCTTCATCTGGGCAAAATGGAAGGCCACGTGGCCCTTCAACCACAGCCCGGATTCTGCAATGAGCGGAAATTAAGATCTCGCGGATGAGAAAGGAATTCATGACTGGAAATACTTTTCGCAATTTTCGGGCCCACCAAACCTTCGCGAGCAGGATCTGCGGCGTGGAGATCGCCAGGCTCCTGATGCCATGTCTCCTGATTTTGGCCAGCCCCGCTATGACCGCACAGGTAATTACTGATCCTCAAGGTTTATCCGCGGCGGTTCAGGCGAGCGACGGCACCTACGAGATCCACACAGGAGCCGGCGGAAACGCCGTTATTCGGGCGAGAGTAGCCGCGGAGATCGATCACAAGTGGGTTCGATCGACGGATTATCCCAAGCATGAAATATCTCAAATGACATTTGAAGATACTCTCGGCCGTGGCAAGAAGATCACCGTCACTTCGTCCGGACTCCCGAATTTGCCCGATCTGGCATATACGTTGCAAATTTACGAGGGCAGACGTTTTGGCGCCATCGATGTGGAAGCACAAAATCGAACTCGCAATAACGTAACCATCCAAAGTCTTCGAAGCGTCGAGGCCGTGGGAAACAAAATGATCGATCTCGGCGGCGCACAGAATGCCGATCGAGTTCTTTCAGACAGTTTCAGCGAGGACTGGCCTCCCTTACAGATTTATGATCTAGGAAAAGCTCCTCGAGGAATGCACCGCGCCGTGGGGAGCCAACTTATTTACAACCGGGAGAGCCAGGAGAGTTTATTCCTTGGGGCTCTTACTTCCAATCGCCTTCTCACCATTATTCATTTGCAAACTCAATCGTCCTCCCCGGGCGGCGCCGGTATCTCTTCGTTCACGGTCGATTCCACGGGAACGACAGAGATACAAGCAACCGATCCAGAATCGGGTCTGCGAGAAGGGCCTGCAGAAAATCTGATCGAATTAAATGTTCCACTTCCCGCGGGTGAATCCATCACTTCTGAACGCGTGATGTTTGCTGCGGGAAAAGATTACCACTCGCAGTTGGAGAACTATGGCGCTGCGATTCGGGAGCTGCATCACAGCCGCATCGCTGCGGATAGCATGCTGGGCTGGTGGAGCTGGACGGCCTTCTACACAAAGATTACGCAGGGCGCGGCTCTCACAAACGCCGAATGGCTGGCTGAACATTTGAAGATGCTGGGCTACGATTACTTTCATTTCGACTTGGGTTACGAGTACTCGCGCGGTGAATATGCCACGCCCAATGCATCTCAATTTCCGAACGGCATGTGGGATATAACCCACCGGGTCTGCCGATTAGGATTGAAAGTAGGAATTTGGACCGCGCCCTTTGACGTTGGCGAGCGGTCATCAATTTACGAGCATCATAAAGATTGGCTGGTGCACAATGCGCATGGCAATCCGATTTCGATTGGAACCGCTGAAGAGGTAGAAGGCGAACGGCTGTTTGTCCTCGACGTTACGCATCCGGAAGCGCAGGAATATCTTCGGCAGACCTATCACACACTGGTCCGGGAGTGGGGTGCGAGCTACATTAAGCTCGACTTCATGGACAACACGGCGATCGAAGGTTATTACCATCGCCCCAACACCACGGCGCTGGAAGCGCAGCGCATCGGCCTGGAGATCATCCGCAAGGCGGTCGGAGAAGATGTGCTCCTGGATAAGGATGGAAGTCCGATGTTGAATCCCGTCGGGCTGGTGGATGAGGGCCGCCTATCGCAGGATACGGGCCACGCGTTTCTCCGCAGCAAGGAAGCGGAGCCCGGCATTGCGGCGCGGTATTACATGCATCGCAATTTTTTCATCGATGATCCGGACGCGTTCACCGTGTCACGCCAACTGCTGGAGGAGCGAACCATTCAGGCTCCGCTTACTTTGAATGAGGCTCAGGTCTCGATTGCGCTGGCGGCGGTTTCCGGAGGTATGTTCGAAATTGGCGACGACCTGACAATTTTGGGGAGTGATGCGGATCGTTTAGCATTGGTAAAGAACCCCGATTTGCTGGTGATGGCGAAACTCGGGCGAGCCGCTTTGCCTTTAGACCTTCTAACTTATACAGAGAAGGATGAACAACCGAGCGTTTTTCTGTTGCGCGAGGATCAGCGTCAGTCCATTCTGGCGGTCTTCAACTGGACGGAGCAGTCGAGTTCTCATACTTTCAATTTTTCCGATCTGAATCTCTCCGCCGGCCATTCCTACAAATTATTTGATGTGTTTGCGCCAGATCAGCCGCTGGCAATGGACCACCAAGCTCTCCGCGTGGAGAATCAACCAGCGCACTCCGTTAAGCTCATAAAGATTATTGACTCCTCGATTTCTGCTGCCGCGCCTTCGATTACCGAACAAGTACCGTCTCAAGCAAAAATTGGCGACGCGCTTCAATTCTCCAGCGCAGCCTCGAAGGACGGAGTTCCTGCGCTAGCCTATCACTGGGATTTCGGTGACGGAACAGTAGCCGACGGCGCCAGCCTCGCTCATACGTATACCGCAGCCGGAAATTACAAGGTGCGGTCTGCCGCAGAGGGACTAGATGGCATAAGCGCGGAGAAAACATTTTCGATTGCGGTCAGCGGAGTTGCGGTTCTGCCTGCACCGCGGCGTTACTCGCGCCCGAGCGAATAGCAGGCACAAATGATTAGGGGGCATGGATGGAATGAGAGCGACCGCTACCAGGCGCTATAGGCGGTTCCGTCGCTGCTGCTTGCACTTGATGCCGACTTTACGTCGCTGATTCCGGGATCCTGCTGGTCCACAGCTAACAGAACATCTTCCTGAACGACCTCCCAGTTCGCTTCATTCGTCACGGGATCTTTGGGAATGAATTTGATATAGCCCGCAGTCACCAGATCGTCCAGCGATTGCGGCGCTTTCTGCTTATCGAGAGTGTACTGAGAAATCAACGACCGCAATTCGAACAGATCGTTCCGCAGCACGGCCTCGCGCGAACGCACGACAGACTGGTTATAAATGGGGAGCGCAATCGACATCAGGATAATCATGATGCTGATCACGATCATCATCTCCAGCAGAGTGAAACCGGAAGTGCGGCGCATTCTTAATCTGCTTGCCATTTACCAGTCCTTATACTTCGTGCCGTCGAGTGCCTCGTCCTGCGATTTCGTGTAAACATCAAACACGCTCTGGCCACCGAATGAATCGGAATCCGGATCGTCCTGCATAGATCGCATACCCCACTCCGTGGTGCCGGTCATGGGATCGATGGGAAGCTTGCGCAGATACCGGACCTTTTTCCCTTGCACGTCTACGCCCTTTACCAGCGTTTCCAGGTCCGGCGGGTAACCCTGGCTGTCCACTTTGGTCTGAAAGGCATTGCGGTCGGCATCGATCTTGTAGCGATCGATGGCGTCGCGCATCTCCCACAGATCGGCCCGCAGCCTGCGCTCCTTTTCCCTCTTAATGCTGAGACGAGCCATGGGTACAGCCATAGTCGACAGGATCAATAAGATGGCGGTCGCAATAATCAGTTCCAGGAGCGTGAACCCGCCTTCGGGCTTTGTCTTCATGTTCCTGCAGAATCTACTCAGCTTCATTCTTCTACTCTTCAAAAAGCGCTCTTTACCAAAGCGGCTATTGCACGGTCACCGACGCTTGCGCGCCGTTCACCGTGATGGCCTGCAAAGCGGGATCGCGTGCCCCGCCCCGGGTGATGGTCAGCGGAGTTTGCCCTTCGGCTTTCGCCTCAAATGTCAGCGTAAGCACGGTTCCCTGCCCGGACACTCCGCCCGACCCGGGCGGCCGGGCGGCCGTAATCTGCAACGTTCCAGCCGGATCTTCGCGTTTCACCAGGGCAACGGCTTGTCCATCCTGCGAGAGGAATCCGCCGTTGGAAACGTTCACCAACTGCAGTTTCGACGGATCGTAATTCATTTGCACCGGCACGGAATACACGTTCTGCGCGCCGGACATTAATAGATTCACAACGAACGTGTTCCCCTTCTTAACCGTGATCTGCCC
>JBAVUV010000178.1:0-3367 GCA_049696955.1 Candidatus Sulfotelmatobacter sp.
ATCGCGGCTACTGGCTATCGAGTCAATCTTGATCGCTTGAGCTTTGTGAGTCCAGAGATTCGCTCTAAGTTGACCACTCTTGCGGGTACTCCCGCGCTTTCCTCAACCTGTGAGTCCTCTGTGCCAGGACTGTATTTCGTAGGGATTGCGGCTGCAAACAGCTTCGGCCCCGTCATGCGGTTTGCTTTCGGCGCCGACTTTGCCGCTCGCACGGTGACGCGGGCGCTGACGAAGTCGCTTTCCCACAAAGCCTCATTGGTCCCGGTCAGAAGCGTGGTTTCCGCGGCGGACTGAACGGATGAAGCGATCTGGAAATGGCTTCATTTGCGTCGTGATCGTTGTCACTCGCCGAGACTGCTAACGGATACGGATGAAGAGAGAGACCATCGCAATCCACGCTGGGTATGACGGCGATCCTACCACGAAGGCCGTGGCGGTGCCGATTTACCAAACTGTTGCGTTTGAGTTTGACAGCGCTGAGCACGGAGCGGCCTTGTTCAACCTGGAAGTTCAGGGAAACATCTACACGCGTATCGGAAATCCCACAAACACGGTTCTCGAAAAGCGGATGGCTGCGCTCGAAGGCGGAGTCGATGGACTCAGCGTCAGCTCGGGAATGGCTGCGATTGAATATTCGCTGATTAACATTGCCGAAGCGGGGAACAATATCGTTTCAACTCCGCAGCTGTATGGCGCCACTTACACACTCCTGGCTCACATTTTCCCGAAGCGGGGGATCACCTCGCGTTTTGCGGCAACCGATCGCCCCGAAGATGTGGAGAAGCTTATCGACGAGAACACGCGCGCTGTCTACTGCGAAAGCGTGGGCAATCCCGCAGGGAATGTGGCTGACATTGAAGGTCTGGCGCGAGTAGCGCACCAGCATGGCGTGCCACTCATAGTCGATAACACGGTAGCGACTCCGATTCTGTTGCGGCCCATCGAATACGGCGCTGACGTGGTTGTGCATTCGATGACGAAATTCATCGGAGGTGGTGGCACCAGCATTGGCGGAATGATTGTGGATAGCGGCAAGTTTCCCTGGCGAAAGTATCCCGACAAATTTTATATGTTGACCTCGCCCGAGGTTGCCTATCACGGCGTGGTCTATGTCGACCACTTCGGAGACGCGGCGTACGTCGCGCGCTGCCGCACTGTGTGTCAGCGAAATACGGGTGCAACGCTGTCTCCGTTCAACGGATTCTTGTTCTTACAAGGAATTCAGACGCTCGCCCTGCGTGTGGAACGCCATGTCGAGAATGCGCGGAGAGTCGCGGAATTTCTGCGTGATCATCCTATGGTCGATTGGGTGAACTACGTTGGGTTCCCCGACAATCCTCTCTATCCAATGGCGCACCGATACCTCGGGACTAACTTCTGCTCGCTCCTGACTTTCGGCGTGAAGGGCGGTTACGAAGGGGGGCGGAAGTGTTTCAATGCCTTCCAGTTGTTCAAGCGAATGGTGAATATGGGCGACGCAAAATCGTTGTCTTGTCATCCTGCGTCGACTACCCATAGGCAGCTGACGCCGGAAGAACAGGCAAAGGTAGGAGTCACTCCGGAGATGATCCGCCTGAGCGTTGGCATTGAGCACATCGACGACATTCTTGAAGATCTTGGCCAGGCGCTGGAGAAGGCTGCGAACTAAATTGCTGACTAAGAAAGCGCATCGCTCTTGGGAGATGATATGCCATTAATCGTCGAGGGACGAGTTCCGACCCGTTGGGCACAGAAATCGAATTCCCGAGCGGTGCTTTCTATCGACGATTATGTGAAGCGCTCGCAGTGCATTCATCTTGGATTGATTAATAACATGCCTGACGCCGCCCTCGAAGATACGGAGCTTCAGTTCTTTGAACTCCTGGATATCGCATCGGGTGACGTCCCAATATTCCTCAAGCTCTACTCGCTGACCGGAGTTCCGCGGACCGATCGCGGACAACGCCATCTGAATGAGTTCTACTCCAGCCTGGACGAACTGTGGAATGACCAGCTCGACGGGGTTATTGTTACAGGAACTGAGCCCCGTCAACCTGACTTGCAGCAGGAACCTTACTGGTCCGCTCTCGCCGATGTTCTGGACTGGGCCGAGCGTAATACTATTTCGACAGTGTTGTCATGTCTGGCGGCGCACGCTGGTGTTCTTCACAGCGATGGTATTGGACGCCATCTTCTGAGCGACAAGCTGTTCGGCGTTTTTGAGTCGGCGCGTGCCGGCACCCACGAACTGACGCGACACGCTGCGCCTCGGATGCGCTTTCCGCACTCCCGATGGAATGAAGTGCAAGAGAACGCGCTTACGTCCTGTGGCTATACGGTTCTCACCAAGTCAGCTCAGGCCGGCGTCGACGTATTCGTAAAGCAAAAGAGAAAAAGCTTGTTCGTTCATTTCCAGGGGCATCCTGAATACGGGGCGCAGACGTTGCTGAAGGAATATCGCAGGGACATAAAGAGATTTCTGCGGCGGGAACGGGAGTCGTATCCCACAATGCCGTACGGATATTTCGATGCAACGTCGGCCACGCTGCTCGCCGCGTTCGAGCAGGCAGCTCTCGCCAATCCGAACGAAAAATCGTTGGTGATGTTTCCTGAAACAGTTGTGGCAGCGTTACAAAATACCTGGCAATCCTCGGCGACGTGCATCTATAAAAACTGGTTGCAGTATGTATTAACGAAAAAGGCCGAGGCGGCGCCGTTCGGAGCCATCTCCGGGTCGTATGCGGAAGTTGAGCAAAAACGATCCGCCGTACTATAGCTGCAAAGTAGAAGTTGGATACTTCCCACCAAATGATTGCTCTCACACCAGTCATTGAAGAAGAGGCGTCTGAGATTTTGCGGACGCTTCCCGCCCGCATCAGCGACGTGGTGACGCCCTGGGCAGAGAAGTCGCCTGACAGCGCGGCTCTGGTCGAAGCATCCAGGACCTGGACTTACCGGCAACTGGCTTTCGCAATTACTGAGGCGCAACTGTGGCTTCGAAAGTTGGGCGTGCGTCCAGGGGATCGCGTCATGATCGTAGGAGAAAACTGCCGGGAGTTTGTAGCAATGCTCCTGGCGGCAGCCGCCTTGGACGCTTGGCCGGTGCTGGTGAATGCAAATCTTTCGGCGCCCGAGATCGATCAGATCCGGGACCATTGCGGCGCACGGCGTGTCTTCTACACTACAAGCGTATCGCCTCATGCAGTCGAGCACGCGAGGCGGCATGGCGCGGCTGTGGAGGAGGTTCATGGTTTGGGATCGATCGCCGTCGGGGGTCTGAACGACACCGTAGAACCGGAAGCAATAGAGGCGAGTATTCCCGACCGTGTAGCCGCTTTAATCTACACCTCGGGCACCACCGGTCTTCCCAAGGGCGTGATGTTGAGCC
>JBAVUV010000179.1:0-15695 GCA_049696955.1 Candidatus Sulfotelmatobacter sp.
GACTTGAATCTCACCGTTTTCTTCCGCGGCTTAACGGCATGATCTACGAGCTTTATATCGAACCGCAATTTCGTCGAAAAGGTGTGGCGCAGATAGTGGCCCGGCAAGTGATCAAGGAGTTGGAGGCGAAGTCGCCGGCGAAGATTCAGTTGGAGGTAACGGAAGGGAATCGGGCGGCTGCGGCACTATGGGTGTCCTTAGGCTTCCGCAAGGTGAGTGAGCGGTACGTGTTAGCGGAGGCAGAAAAGTGAAGGTGGCAATTTCACAGCCGAGCTACCTGCCGTGGAGTGGATTCTTCGACTTGGTCGACCAAGTGGATCAATTTGTATTGTTGGACGACGCGCAGTTTGTGAAACAGTCGTGGCATCAGCGCAACCGAATTAAGTCGCCATCCGGACTGCTGTGGCTTACGGTTCCGGTAATCTTTCGAGGCCATTTAGGACAGGCGCTTTCTGAAGTGATGATCCGCGAGCCGCAATTCTGGGAGAAGCACGTGCGGGCGGTGGAAGTGAACTACGGCAGGGCTCGCTATTTCGAACGATACTATCCCACATTGAAGAAAATCCTGCAGGACTGTGCGCAGCGCGGGCGTTTGGTTGACCTGAACATTGAGCTGATTCGTTGGCTTGGCACAGAACTGGGAGTGACGACGCCGATGGTGCGGTCGTCCGCATTGAGCATCGAAGGCAAGCGGTCCGCACGGCTGGTATCGATTTGTAAATTGCTGGGAGCTGCGGGCTATGTGTCACCTCGATCCGCGAGTTACTTAATCGAAGAAATGAAGCTGTTTCGCGAGGGCGGGTTAAATGTGTGGTTTCAGAACTATACTCATCCAATTTACGAACAGCGTTTTCCTCCCTTCGTGCCGTTTGCTTCTGTTTTAGACCTGCTGTTCAATCATGGACCTGATTCCGGGGGAATCATGCGCAGCGGGCGCGGGAGGCCCTTACTCCCCGAAGAGCTGCAAGCCACAGCGGCGGAATGCGGTGCCTCGATTTGAACCCTCTTTTCAAACTCGGCGCTCGGGAAATTGGCGCCGGAGGACCAAGTTACGTCATCGCGGAACTCTCAGCCAACCATAACCGCGAGTACGACCAGGCGGTTCGCATTATCCGCGCCGCTAAGGATGCGGGTGCTGACGCGGTAAAACTTCAGACTTATACACCTGACACGATCACCATGGCCAGCCAGCGAGAGGAATTCCGCGTGAGCGGTGGGACACTGTGGGATGGACGGACTCTGCACGCGCTTTATGCTGAAGCTTTTATGCCGTGGGATTGGCAGCCCAAACTCAAGAAGGTGGCAGAAGATTTGGGAATGGATTGTTTTTCCAGCGCCTTTGATTCCACGGCGGTTGATTTTCTGGAAGAGATGGATGTTCCGGCTCACAAAGTTGCTTCGTTGGAACTGGTCGATATTCCTCTGATTCAGAAAATGGCGCGAACCGGCAAGCCTCTGATCATGTCCACGGGGATGGCGACGGTTGAGGAGATCGATGAAGCCCTGCAGAGCGCGCGTGAAGCGGGGGCGACGCAGATTGCTTTGTTGAAGTGCACGAGCGCCTATCCGGCACCGCCGGAGGAAATGAATTTGCGAACCATCCCTGAGATGCAACGACGATTTAATGTGCCGGTGGGATTGTCGGATCACACGATGGGGATCGCGGTTCCGGTGGCGGCGGTTGCGTTGGGAGCGTGCATTATCGAAAAGCATTTGACGCTGTCGCGCGCCGAGCCAGGCCCGGATAGCGCGTTCTCGCTCGAGCCGCAGGAATTCAAAGCGATGGTGGATGCGGTACGAATCGCCGAAAAGGCTCTTGGCCAAGTGCATTTTGGTTTGAGTGAAAAAGAAAAGGCGAGCCGCGCGTTTCGCCGTTCGCTGTTCGTGGTGGAAGATGTGAAGCAGGGGGAAGTATTCACGGCGGGGAACGTGCGCTCCATCCGGCCCGGAAACGGGCTGCACACACGGCATTTGAAGGACGTGTTGGGCAAGAGCGCGGCGCAGAGCATCAAGCGTGGTACTCCTCTGAGCTGGGAATTTGTGGTCCGATCATGAGGTGCTGGTAGTGAGCCCGATTTTGAAGCGTGTCGTGTATCCGTGGTTAGCCAACTCCGGATACCTGCGCCGCCGTGCGGATGGCGGAAGCTTCTGCGTGATTACCTACCACGGTGTGTTGCCGGAGGGATACCAGGTTTCCGATCCTCAACAGGACGGCAGCCTGGTGAGCGCGGAAAATTTCCGCAGCCAGCTGCGCTTGTTGAAAGAGTGTTACCACGTCGTCTCCCCCGAACAGGTGCGCGATTGGGTCGTCGATGGAAAGGACCTGCCAGCTCTGGCCATCCTGCTGACCTGCGACGATGGTCTGCGGAATGGACTGACCGGTATGGCGCCGATTTTGCGGGAAGAGGAATTGTCATGCCTGTTCTTCGTTCTGGGGGCGTCTCTTGCAGAGAAGTCTCGAATATTGTGGTATGAAGAACTTTATCTGCTGATGTTGGCGGCGCCGGCTGGGAGCTACTTGTTCGACGCTCCGAGAATGAACTTCGAGTTGGCAGATCGAACGCAGCGAAGATCGGCCTGGTGGAAGCTGGTAAAAAAATTGTCACAATACGATCAGGCAAGAAGAGATCGCTTTATCGAGGCATCCCGACTAAAGTTTGGAGTGGCCCAAGGGAACGCAGGATTGTCTGGCGATGAAGCCCAGCGCGAGCGCTTCTCACTGCTCAATGGTGATGAATTGCGGCAGCTTGTGGAACAGGGAATGAGCATCGGATCGCATACTCTAAATCATCCAATCTTGTCGGAACAAGCTTCTGACGACGCCTGGCGGGAGATTTCCGAAAGCCGCAGAGTTCTGGAGGATGCAGTTCGACGGCCGGTGTGGGCGCTGGCTTATCCCTTTGGCGATCCTGCTTCGGTGACCAACAGGGAAATGCAGATGGCCGAACAGGCCGGCTTTCAATGTGCATTCATGAATGTGGGCGGAGGATTCGGCGCACAGTTGCCACGATTCGCTCTGCCTCGAGTGCATGTGACGGCGGATATGAACCTGTCTGAATTCGAAGCACACGTCTCAGGCTTTCACCGCGACTTCCGCTCGCGCCTCTCCGGCGATATCGCTTAAGCGGAGTCAACGAGCTCGACTTTCCTAGAGTTACTGCCCTTATCTTCCTCGTTGGTACTACTATGTATTCTCCAAGTTCGAAATGAGCGGAGAGCATTGAGTCTTGCGCCTTGTCTTTCATAGGGAAATTCCTGAGAATCCGGAACTTCATCGCCAGTGGAACGCGCTTGCGCTGCAGGCGGAGCGGCCGCAGGTGTTTTACACCTATGAGTGGGCGCTTGCTGTGCAGGCGGCTTATGGAGCATCTCTGAAACCGTTGCTGCTGCTCGGTTACGAGGGCAACGATCTGGTTGGGGTGGCCTCTTTGGCTACAGATGCGGCTGAAAAGAATACAACTTTTCTTGCCGCTAACACAGCCGACTATTGCGACTTCTTGACGGCGCCGCAGCATCGAGCGGAGTTCGTCAATGTTGTTCTCGCAGAGATGCAGACCAATTCCGCTTCAGTGAGCTTGGCTAATCTTCCCGCCGATTCTGCAACCGCGGCTACGTTGCGCTGTAAAACTGCGAAGCATGGCTTTCACGTTTTCATTCGGCCAGCTTACTGGTGTTCCCAGGTGGACTTGGGCGCAGGAGATCGTCGTCAGGGACTAAAGGCTGGACTCGCTGGGAAGAAAAAAATTCGCCGTTATCTACGGGAGATGGAACGCGCCGGACCGGTTACATTCGCCCATCTGCAATCTTCGGAGGAAATTCAAGCTGCTTTGCCGGCATTCGCCGATGCTCACGTGGCGCGCTTTCTGGCCACAGGGAAGGTCAGCAGTTTGGCCACGCCGGAGCGGCGACTTTTTCTCCAGGAACTCGCCAACCGATTTGATGGGAGCGGGGTGGTTACGTTGAGCGTGCTGAAAATTAATGATCGGCCGGTAGCGTGGAATTATGGGTTTCAATTTCACGGCAGTTGGTTTTGGTATCAGCCAACTTTTGACGCCAGTCAGGAACAAAATTCCCCAGGCCACTGTTTGCTGTCGAAGATTGTGATCGACGCTTGTGACATGGATGGGATGGAAGTGGTCGATCTCGGCCTGGGCGCAGAAGGCTACAAGGAACGCTTTGGGAACAGCACGCGCCAGACGTTGCACGTCACGCTGACGAGATCATGGCTGCGCCATGTGCAAGAAATCGTTCGATATGGCGCGGTGAGCGGGTTGAAAAAATCGCCGAGAGTTGATTCAGCTGTTCGGCGGTTGTTGCGTAGACCGCCTGCATAGAGGCATCCCACCGCGAATCGAAAAACATTTAGACTGATCCAACTCGATAAACTCAAGGCGTAGCGTGGGGGAATTTTGCTATCCGGACTACAGACTGGTGCGACCGACGTACGGGTAGCAACGACCACACAACCGGCGACCAACGAGCCGGCGGCGACAGCACCGCTAAGCTTTCAGTCAGAGATGGGCCGCATTTCGCGGCAATCCGGAATCGTCTTCGCGGGAACAATCTTCACAGCAGTTTTCGGTTACGTCTTCAAGGTTTACCTGGCGCACGTTCTGGGAGCGGAAGCGCTGGGGCTGTATGCGCTGGGTATGACGATCATCGGCTTTCTGGGAATCATCAACGGGCTCGGGCTTCCGGATTCCGCGGTGCGATTTGCTTCTTTGTACGTGGCATCGGGAAAACTCTCAGCGTTGCGATCTTTGTTGTGGAACGGCTCCTGGATACTGCTGGCCAGCAACCTGGTGATTGCCGCGGTGGTGCTGAAGGTAGGCCCCTGGATCGCGATTCGCTTTTATCATTCACCGCAACTCGTCCGCTATCTCCCGCTGTTTGCGTTAATCATGGTCACGGGCGCGTTGAACACGTTCTTCGGCAAAGTTCTGGCGGGCTATAAAGAGGTCGGCCGCCGCACCGTGATCACTCGATTTATCGCCAGCCCGCTTACGATGGCTGTCACCATTGGCCTGGTTATTCTGGGCGGCGGTTTGTGGGGATATCTGGTGGCGCAGATTGTGAGTGCAATCATCGTTCTGGGCTTGCTTGTGTGTTTGGTGTGGCGGCTTACTCCGGTGGCGGCGAGGTCGTTCGACGTGAGCAAGCTTTCCATCGAGCGCGAAGTCTGGTCGTTTTCCGCGGCCATGTTTGGCGTGGGCATGATGGAATTCTTTATGAGCCAGACCGATCGCGTGGCTCTGGGGCATTATCGCGGAGCTCACGACGTTGGAGTCTATGCCGTGGCCGCGACGCTGGTTGCCTACGAGCCGATCATTCTGCAGTCGGTGAATCAGATCTTTGCGCCGGTGGTTGCGGATATCCATACTCGCGGAGATCACCGGTTGCTTGGCCGTCTGTTCCAAACTCTCACCAAATGGATGCTGGGCCTGAGTTTTCCTTTGGCGATTGTGATGATTGTGTTCGCGCGTCCGATTATGGCGGTGTTCGGTCGTGATTTTGAGGCGGGCTGGCCCATCCTTGTGATAGGGACGTGCGGTCAATTAGTGAACTGCGGTGTCGGATCGGTGGGTTGCATGTTGTTAATGTCGGGCAATCAACATCGCCTGGTTCGTGTGCAGGCCTATATGGCGGCGACCATGGTGGTGTTGAGCGTTTGGCTGGTGCCGCTTCGGGGCGTGTGGGGCGCCGCGGTTGCCGCGGCCGTCACAAACGTGGGCGTGAATGTCTGGAACCTTGTGGAGGTGCGGTCGGCGCTTAAACTCTCTCCATACAATCGCAGCTATTTGAAACTTGTACCGCCTCTTACGAGCGCTCTTTTTGTGACCTGGCTGGCCAGCAAGCTTTCGAGATCGGCCTCGATTTTTGTATCGATATCGATGAAGACCGATTTGATAATGATCTTGATCGCGCTGGCTTCGGCCTACGCCACGTTTTCCGGCGTGGCGCTCCTTATGGGATTGGACGAGGATGATCGCTTGATTGCGAATGCAGTTTGGTCGCGGGTTCGAGGAGCCGTCGGACAATGAGAGCGTGCCGTTGATCATGAGCGACTCGCGAGAAATCAAACTTCCCGAAGACTTGTGCGTGGCTGCAGAAAATAAATTCGGCAGCAGATTCGGCAGCCTGGATGAACTCGTAACCTTTCTGCTGCGAGAACTGGTGAGTGGCGACACCGTTGAACTGGATCAGGCTGAGCAGGCGGCAGTGGAACAGAGGCTGAAGGATTTGGGATATTTGTAAAGCGGTATAAGGATTTCTAGCGAATGCCCTTGGAGCTCTATGCGAGTAAGGATCTCTCTCAGCCTTTGCTCTGCGAGATCACCGAATTTCTGGATAGTCAGGAAACAAGCCATCTCTTCCAGTTTCCGCAATGGAACGCTGGTGGGGCAAAATTTGCATTGTTGCGAGAAGGTGGAGCGATTCGGTGGTTTGGTACCTTCGGAACGCATTCTCCGCTTGGTTCTTCATTGCTTGGCCTTTCATTGCCCTGGATGCGGGCAGTCATCGCGAATCGAGGACCGGTCTGCGACGATAACCGGTTATGGCCGACGGCGACCGAGGAATTTATAAAGCAAATGCGGCTGGAGGGGATGACTTATTGTGAAGTGATTCCCGACTGGGTGCAGACGACGGAGAGCAACGCGGAAAAGAATCTGCGGGATTCAGGATGGCAGGGATTAGGCGAAGAGCGGTCGTCGCTCCGCCTTGACCTTACGAAAAGCGACGATGAAATCTTTGCGAACTTTCGCAAGAACTCGCGTTACGAGATACGGCGCGCGGAGCGGTTAGGAGTTTCAGTCGTGCCAGCTTCGGCTGATGTGCAGATTGAGGAGTTCTTGACGTTGCATGCGCGAGTCGCGGTTCGCAAAGGTTTTTTAGCGGAGGCTCCTGAGGATTTGCGCGGGGCTATCCGTTGGCTGATCGGCGCGGACTCGCGCGGCGCGCTGTTACTGGCTAAAGCAGAGAATCAGGTTTACGGTGGAGCGGTGATTGGGCGTGCAGGAAAACGGTGTTGGTACGTTTGGGGAGCGGCTGAGAAGCACGAGCAATTCAACGTTGGCCACATCCTGCAATGGAGAGCGCTGCTGTGGGCGAAATCGCATGGCTGCCGCGAATACGATTTCGGCGGCTACACTCCGGGCGCAACGTCTGGCCCGGCATGGTTCAAAGCGGGCTTCGGTGGAACCGTAGTGCGTTTTGTGCGGCCGCATCGCAAAATAATTCGGCGCGGATACTATCGCAGCTTCGAATTGATTTTCCGAATGCGAGAGTTGAGTAGACGTCCGGTGTTGCCCAGGCTTGTACGAAACGAGCTTCCATCTCGCATTTCTGCAACCCCGGCTGAGAAATGAAACGGACTCCATCGAGCTCGAAATGAACGAACCAGAACTATGCTGAATGTCTTCCACAAAGCGCTGCGGCGCCAACGTGCGATCCGCGTGGAAGGTTTTTTTTTCGGGCGACCCTTGGTTGTGATCCAAAGCGATGATTGGGGCAGGGTCGGCATCCGGGACCGCGAAGGTTGGGAAGAGTTGCGGAGTCTTGGCGTGAATCTTGGCGAGCGAAATTATGATTTTTATAGTCTGGAGACCGCGGAAGATATTGAAGCGATCGTGTCTCGGCTCAGTCGACACCGCGATTCGAATGGACGGCCCGCTTGTTTGGAAATGAATTTCATGATGGCGAACGTCGACTTTGCGAAAGTGGTTGCGGATGAATTTCGGCAGATTCATCTTCGTTTTCTGGCTGACGGCTTGCCCGACGGATGGAAGCGCTCCGGACTCTTCGAGGCCTATCAGCATGGGATCACCGCCGGCGTATTGTCGCCGGAACTGCATGGAACAACGCACTTCTGCCGACTTGCGGCGCAACGGTATTTGCACGACTCCGGCGAGCGAGGAAGTTTTCTGAGAATGTTGTGGAGGGCTGGTGTTCCTTATATTCACTGGCGTATGCCATGGATGGGGTTTGAATACTCGGACCCGGGAGAAAACGGCCGAGAAACTTTTCTGAATTCACAAACTCAGGATGGGATGATTGCCGATGCGGTGAAGAACTTCACGAAATTGTTCTCGAGGAGTCCGCGTTCAGCTTGCGCCCCGGGTTATCGCGCTGATAAGAGCACGCATCATGCGTGGGGAAAGTGTGGCGTCCAAGTTGCGCAGAACGGACCTGGGAGCAATCTGCCGCCACACTTTGAGGCGCATGGCAATAAAAATTCCGAAATAAAGATCTTGCATTTGTACCGCACGCTGGACTTCGAGCCATCGGCAGGTCAGACTTTTTCCCTGGAAAACTGCGTGCGAATGGCGGAGGACAGCTTCGCGCGCGGCCTTCCAGCGATTGTTTCCGTGCATTCCATCAATTTTCATTCGACCCTCAAGGATTTTCGGAGCAGCACGTTGACTCACCTAGATAAGTTTTTAACGGCTCTCGAATCGAAATACCCGGATCTCTTATATGTTCAAGACCAAGATCTGTATGACCTGGTGGATAAAGGCGAGTTCGAATCGATGCAGTCCACAGTGCGAGTGCCAGTGACCAGGCGGATATTCAACGGTGGTGGTGCTACAAACGCGGGGAAAGCGTAATGGCAGGGCGAAAGTCGGTGGTGCTGGTCACAGTGGACTGCCTGCGCGCAGATCATTGCGGCTTCATGGGCTACCCTCGTCCAACCACTCCCTTCCTCAATATGCTGGCCGCGGAGAGCCTGGTTTTTCCGACCGCGATTGTGGTGGGAGCGCCGACTTACTATTCCTTACCCGTGATTTTGGCTTCGCGCTACCCGCTCGCTTGGGGGCGCGAGGTTTTGGGACTTGCAGTCCGGGAAAAAAATCTGGCCTCCGCATTTGCGGAGGACGGGTACAAGACGGCTTTTTTCGGCGCAGCCAATCCTTATCTATCTAAGGAGTTTGGTTACGATTTTGGTTTTGACACATTCTGCGATTTTCTCGATGACGACCTTCCGCACTCTTCGGCTTCCGGGGTGAATTCCGCAGGCAGTAGTGGTTGGGCGGGAAGTCTAAATCAAGTTCTAGCGAATGTCAGTCATCGGATTCCGGGACTGGGCGCAGCCTACGACGAACTTTATTTCCAATACTGCCAGCGGTGGGCCGCTCCCGCGACGCAATCGTTGGATCGGATGCGTCGCTTTCCAACCGCCGATGTCATCGTTGACCGGGCTCAAAGTTGGCTCGCCTCAGTGGGAGAACAGCCCTTCTTTCTTTGGCTGCACTTCATGGACCCGCACTCTCCTTATTATCCGAAGGAGGAAGCTCTGAAGATGATGGGCGACGAAAACCTGACTGCTGCACGCGCCAGTTATCTGAATGAGTCGTGGAATCGATCCGATCTTGGAAATAAGCGTCTGCGCCATTACCGTGAAGAAATCGTCGCGCTCTATGACGCTGGAATTCGTTGGGTGGATGAGCAATTGTCGAAGCTGGCCGAAGGGCTGCGTCAATCGAAGCGGTGGGAAAATTGCATTTTCGCTTTGACGGCGGATCACGGAGAGGAATTCCTGGAACACGATGGCCGCTACCACGCGCCTTCCTTGATGGAAGAATTGATTCACGTTCCGTTGCTGCTTCGCGTGCCCGGAGTGGGGCGTCAGACAGTTTCAAGCAATCCTTTTAGCTTGCTCCGTTTAGCTCCAACGATTCTAGAAGCAGCAGGTTTGCCGATTCCCACAGAGTTTCAGGGACAAAGTCACTGGACTCAGCTTGAAACTGGTGCGTCATGGAGCGAGCCTGCGATTGTGGAGAGCGTTGCCGGATGTACGAATCCGTTTCGCCGGGAAGATCGTCGCGGTTCTCGGTTGCTTGCCGTTCGCGACGCCGAATACAAACTGGTTTTTAACTTTGCTGCGCAAACCGATTGTCTATTTAATCTGAAGCAAGATCCGGGAGAGCGGTCGCCTCTTTCCGACGACGCAGCAAAACCGGAGCGACGGCGATTGCTGGAGATTGCGCTGGCTCATCTGCGAAGCAATGCCGGACACAGGAATTCGGAGGTTGACTTTCGGGCTTACTTGCAAACCAGGGTGCTCGACATCGCGTTCCGTTCGAGTAGCATCGCGTCGGCAAAAAAGTTATACGCTGCGCGCCGTGCCTCGGCAAGCCTGTTCGGATGACAACCAATGAGATGAAGTCGGTCAAGATTCTGGTGGACTCATTCGCGGACGAGGGCCTTACCAACGCGCAGATGATCAATGCCCGGGAAATTGTAAGCCGCCTGGACCCGGAGCGCTTTTCTGTGACTATCTTCGTGCGAGGGGTCGCCGCACCGCAGATTCTCGCACGTCCGAATACTTGCCTGATTCATCTTCCCAGCCGGCTGCAAACGATTCCCTTGCTCGGGCGATTCCTGTTCGGCGGTCAGGACATTCTGTTTTATCTGAAGTCGTCTCCCGCGAGTCGATGGTATTTGAAGATACGATCCCGCCGAACTCGCCATTGCACAATCTTGGGCACGATCGAATCGCAAACCGACTGGCGCGATGAGACGATTACTCCGCAAGCGATTCGATTATTCGAAAACACCGTTCTTCGTTGCGATTATCTCTTCAGTAATTCTGCGACGGTTAAGCGGAGCCTGGAAAAGAACTATGGTCTGCAGAGTGAAATCGTTCCCACCGGAGTTGATACTGAATTCTTCACACCTAATTTCGAGAGACCGGCGAATCTTCGGCCGCGGGTGCTTTTTGTGGGAGCGCTGCGTGTTTTTAAAGGACCTCAAGTCATTCTTGATGCTGCGCAACACTATCCTGAGGCGGATTTTGTCTTAGTGGGCGACGGGGTGATGCGCGGGGAATTGCAGGATCGCGCACGCTCTTTGGCGAACGTCGAAATGCGTGGGACGTTAGGCCGCAACGAGATCCGCGAAGAATATCGCCGGGCAGATATTTTTATGTTTCCTTCGCGATGGGAAGGATCGCCTCGGGTGCTGATGGAAGCGGCAGCGAGCGGCTTGCCCGTGCTTGCGCGCAACGACTACGAGCCGGAATCTGTGATGGATGGCGCAACTGGATTTCTTGCAAGCAATGATCACGAGATGATGCTAAATTTGGGCCGGTTGCTTGCGGATAGTGATTTGCGCAGGAGGTTAGGTGAATCCGGACGCACGCACATCACTCGCTTCAGCTGGGACGTGATCACTCGGCAGTGGGAGGCAATCTTCTCTCGCGTGGCGGTCGCACAGAGGAAGGGTTCGCAACCTTGATTCCGAAGCTGGTCATCGTCACAGAGATCATTGCGCCTTACCGGATTCCTGTTCTTAACGCACTGGCACAGCGGGCGGAAATACGGCTTGAAGTGATATTCCTCTCCGAGAACGATCCTTCACTGCGGGAATGGAAAGTCTATAAGGACGAAATCAAATTTAATTATCGCGTACTTCCGTCCTGGAGGCAGCGTCTTGGAAGATACAACCTATTGATAAACCGCGGCGTACACGCGGCGCTCAGTAGCATTGAGCCGAACGCTGTCTTGTGTGGCGGATACAACTATCTTGCCTCGTGGTCGGCCGCGCGCTGGGCCAGATCTCATCGAGTGCCGTTGTTATTGTGGTCCGAGAGCACAGCTTGGGATCGGCGGCGCGGATATCCGCTTGTGGAATTTATGAAGGCGCGTTTTCTGAAATTGTGCTCAGCTTTCGTTGTTCCGGGGAGATCATCTTTCGAATATCTAACGGCTCTTGGAATCGCGCCGCAGCGAATCTTTACGGCACCCAATGCGGTCGATACGGCATTGTTCTCGAATCTGGCGGAGACAGCGCGCCGGAAAGAATCTCAAGTGCGCAGCCGCCATCTCCCTTCTCGATACTTCCTCTATGTTGGCCGGCTGGTAAAAGATAAGGGGGTCTTCGAACTTCTCGAGGCCTACGCTCAACTGGAGGCGGAGATTCGCTGCAACGTTGGTTTGGTATTTGCGGGAACCGGTTCCGATAGTCGGAAACTAATTGAACGAGCCGCTAAAATCTCTCCGGGCGCGATTCAATTTGCCGGCTTCGTGCATCGGGAAGAATTGCCGGAGGTTTATGCGTTTGCAGATGCGTTGATTTTTCCGACCCATAGCGATCCGTGGGGATTAGTTGTGAATGAAGCGATGGCATGCAGTCTGCCGGTAATTCTTACGAGCGTCGCAGGATGTGCTTCAGACCTGGTGCAAGATGGCAAGAATGGATTCGTGATTCCCCCGCGTGACGTAGCTCGACTGGCACGGGCCATGACACGCGTGGCCGAGGATTCGGCAAGACGCGCGGAAATGGGGCGCAGGAGCGGCGAACGCATCGAGGCCAATTCGCCGGACAAGTGGGCAAATGGAATGTTAGAGGCGGTGAAGTCGGTGGTGCGGGAATCTTATCCTCAGGATTAGAACTGGTAATATACTGGCTCCGACAATCAGCGAACACATAATGTGCTTTTGCATCCCGGGACATTGGGATGGAATATCCGGAGCCGCATGCCACAGGGTGAAGTGATGCCACAAGAACTTTCCGGCCGGCGAGTAAAGATCCTGGAGTGCACGTTGCGGGATGGGAGCTACGCGGTCGATTTCAAGTTTACTGAAAACGACACCGCGGTCGTGGCGAACGTTTTGGGAAGACTGGGCTTTCGCTGGATTGAAGTGGGCCATGGAGTGGGGTTGGGCGCTGCCAAAGCGGGCAAGGGTGCGATGCCCAGCTCAGATGAGCGGCTGATTGAGGTGGCGAAACGAGCCGCGCCGAATGCGCAGATCGGCTGTTTTTTCATTCCGGGGATCGGTACGGCTGATCAACTAAAATCCGCGCGGGCGGTCGGCATGGACTTCGTTCGCATTGGCTACAACGCTCCGGAGATCGAAGATGCCTTTTCTTTTTTGACCTTGGCCAAGGAATTAGGGCTGAAGGTTTGTCTGAATTTTATGAAAACCTACGGCATCTCTGCCCAGGCTTTCGGTGAAAAGGCCAGAGCCGGTGCGGAGGCCGGGGCAGACGTGATTTACTGTGTCGACTCTGCGGGCAGCATGTTCCCCGAAGACGTGCGCAAGTATTTCATCGCGGCGCGCGACTATTGCGATTGCGAGATGGGCTTTCACGGACACAGCAATCTTCAATTCGCTGTGGCTAACAGCGTGGAAGCGGTCCGTTGCGGAGCTACGTTCATTGATACGACGCTTTACGGACTGGGACGCAGCGCGGGCAACGTTCCTACGGAGATCGCAGTGGCGGTATTCAATAATCTTGGCGTCGAAACAGGAGTCGATCTCTTTGATGTGATGGATGCGGCGGAAGAATTCATGGGCCCGCTGATGTCACAGATGCAACTGTACGACATGATGTCAGTGGCGATGGGATGCAGCCACTTCCATTCTTCGTTCCTGCCCAAGGTGGCGGCGGTGGCGCGTGAACACAATGTGGAACTGCGACGGCTTGTGGTGGCGATGGGAAAACTCGATCCTGTCAATCTCGATGAAGACGATCTGATCCGCGTTGCGGCTAGCCTGCCCAAAGCGGCGCCGAGTAAGGCTCGCGAAGTATTGACGTCGTTCTCGGCACCGGGAATTTCTGCGCACACCATTAGCAATTCGCTCTCTGCGGTGCAGTCTTTAGTGGATGGAATGATCGTCACTTGCGCCAAGAGGCGGGCGCGTCCTGTGTTGGAGTTGGTTGCGTCGGAATCCCCTTCGCGGGATCTGGTTCTAGCGGATCTGGTTCTCGCCGAAGGCCCGGTGGTGCTCGGCAGAGTAATCTACGGATCTTTTGAAACGCTGGAGCAGGTGTTGAAGATGACGAGCGGTTCGGTCTCGTTATTTCTCAACGATAAGGACGGAGGAGCATGGGCGGCTGAGTGGCCTTCTTTCCTCATAGAGATTGTAGGCGCGGAGAGAATCTTGCCCGTGCGTTCAAAGCGTCTGTTTGCTGGCTACATGGAAGATGTGGTCAGCGCTGCGGCCGCGCGCTGTGGTGATTTCTGCATCATGATTTATGGCAGCCCCACGTCTGCTTTGTTGAAGCACTGCGCAGAGAGTTTCAACAATGTGGTGGTGCACGGTGAGTTGCCGCCGGAAGCGCCGGAGAACTGTTGGCAAATTGCGGACTTTTCCGATCGGATGCATTTTGATTTAGGGGTTGGGGTTGCGTTGCTTCTTTGCCCACCGAGCGCCTTGGACTCAGCCTCAATTGATCAGCTTCTGTTGCCGGAGGGATTAGTAATTACTGTCGGTCACTTTCCTCGTTTCGAAATTGACATTCCGGGCCGGTCGGTCCTGCGTCTCGACGCGAACCATGCCTATCGCGGACAGATGGATCGATGGGCAGCCATCTCGAATCTCATGAAGTCGGTTCAGCCCTCTCCGATGGCGATGCAATGACGATTCGCGAAACGATTACGAATGTCGTTGCGTGCCGCGCGGAGCAGGTTTTCCTGGTGGACGCGAACACCGGGCGCGAAATTACTTACGGCGAATTTCACCGGCAGGCCTGTGCCTTAGCTGCGGAGCTACGCCAGCGCGGCTTACGCAAGGGTGACCGGGTTGGGGTGATACTCCCTAACTGCTGCGAACTCGCGGTTCTGTATTTTGCCTGCATCTACGTTGGAGCAGTCATCGTTCCGGTTAATCCTGCGCTCAGCAAGGGAGAGACTCGCTTCATAGTCGGGAGTTGCAAGCCTGCGTTGATCGTGGCCAGTTCGTCAAACGCGGAGTCAGTGCGAGAGTTCCATGAGAATGTGCTGGTGCTGCAAACTGGACAGGATGCGAATCGCAGCGCACACGGCGGCAACGCCATCAAGATTGACGAACTCCAGGAAGCGAAGAATTTCGTGCCGCTCGAAACAGCGGACACCGACGATCTGGTTGTGATCATGTACACGTCCGGCACTTCGGCGAAGCCGAAAGGATTGGCGCACAAGCTGGGACGGATGTTCCGGAACGCTTTGGCATTTGCCAGCGCTCAGCGAATCGATGAAGAATCGCGATTTTATTTGACGCTTTCGATGGCGTATATGGGTGGTTTTTATAACCTGCTTCTGTTGCCGTTCTTGTGCGGAGCCAGCGTGGTGGTGGACCACGTATTCGATGCGCGGTCGAGTTTGCACTTCTGGGAGAAGGCGAGGAAAAACAAGGTTAATACGCTTTGGATGGCTCCCACGGTATTGTCCATACTGTTGAGAATGGATCGCGGCCATACTGGAGAGGAGTTTTGCCGAAGCTCCGCGCATCACGTGTTTGTGGGCTTTGCTCCGCTTTCGCTGAAGGTAAAGAACGAGTTCGAATCGCGCTATGTCGCGCGGCTGATTGAGAATTACGGTCTCTCTGAGACTCTCTTTGTCACAGCACGTTCCGCAGAGGCGCTGGGCGGTTCCGGCTATGTCGGCGAGCCTTTGCCGGGAGTTGCTCTGCGAATTGTGAACGATGACGGAGAACAGGTTGCGCCTGGCGTGGATGGTGAAGTGCAAGTCCTTACCCCGGATTTGATGGCTGGGTATCTCGACTCCGACGGGCGGTTGTTGGAAATGAATTCTTCGGCATGGTTTGCCACGGGCGATGTTGGCCATCTTGACGAAAGCTCTTCACTTTTAATTACGGGGCGCAAGAAAGACATCATTATTCGCGGAGGGGTGAACATTAGTCCGGCGGCTATTGAAGAAGTGCTGATGCATGTGGGCGGTGTCGCCGAGGTTGCAGTCGTGAGTATTCCAC
>JBAVUV010000180.1:0-5674 GCA_049696955.1 Candidatus Sulfotelmatobacter sp.
GCCTGGCTCCGCTGAGTCATCCTGAGGGAGAAGCTTGGGGAATCGACCCCCATCCCGCCGTTGCGCCTGCCGCCGGTGCCGCAAGCACCGACAATTCCTTGCTGGACGCTTACTCTCGCGCTGTCACGAGCGTAGTAGAACGTGTTAGTCCCTCGGTGGTGAACATCGAAGTCCATCAATCTGCAGGACGGACGCGGTCGGGCGAGCCGCGTGAACGGCGCGGCGGAGGCTCGGGCTTCGTCTTTACCCCCGACGGCCTGATTCTTACGAACAGCCACGTCGTGCATGACGCGCGCCGTATCGAAGTTACGCTGGCTGACGGCCGGCGCATGCCTGCAACCTCCATCGGCGACGATCCGGCAAGTGACCTGGCTGTGGTTCGCATAGAACAAGCTCGCGTGGATGAACCCGGCCTCACCACTGCGGCGCTCGGCGATTCGCAGCAGCTGCGCGTGGGACAGCTCGTGGTTGCGATCGGCAACCCTTACGGATTCCAGTCGACGGTGACGGCAGGAGTGGTGAGCGCGCTGGGACGTTCGCTGCGGTCGTATTCCGGACGTCTGATCGATGATGTGATTCAGACCGACGCCGCACTCAATCCCGGCAATTCTGGCGGGCCGCTGGTCGATTCCGCGGGCAGAGTGGTTGGAGTGAACACGGCTACGATTCAGCCCGCCCAAGGAATCTGCTTCGCCATTGGCATTAACACGGCGAAGTTCATAGCCAGCCGCCTGCTGCGCGACGGCCGAATTCGCCGCAGCTTTATCGGCGTCTCCGCCCAAACGGTTCCGGTTCACCGGCGCGTAGTGCGCTTCTATGATCTGGCCAAGGAATCGGGCGCTCTGGTCCTGTCAGTAGAAGAGAAGAGTCCGGCGCAACGCGGTGGCCTGCGCGAAAACGATGTGATCATTGCGCTGGAAGGTCATCCGGTGGCCGGAGTGGACGATCTGCACCGCGTGCTCACCGACGTTCGCGTGGGCGTGAGTTGCTCGCTAACGGTGTTGCGGCACACGGAAAAACTGGAGTTGAAGATCGTTCCGGAGGAAGCGAAGAACTGAGATTGGACGCTACAGCTGCGGCTTAAAGGCGCGTCATTACCAAAGCAAAATCGAACAGCGAGAGCGTCGAGCTTTCGGCAACCGGAAAGGCGTCCCCTTCCCGTCATTGCAACCCCCTTCCCGCCCGTGTTAGCCTCAACCTTCGGAAGGGGATAAGCCTTGCAGGCAAAAATTCCCGCCGGGCTGGATCGTAAAGAGACTGAAATCTACCGGCAGCTTGATCCAGCGCGGCTCCCAAAGCACATCGCGATCATCATGGACGGCAACGGGCGTTGGGCAAAAAAGCGCCACATGCCGCGTGTGGCCGGCCATCGCGCCGGAGTCGCAGCCGTGCGCTCGACGGTCGAGACGGCGGCCCGCATCGGCGTGCATGCGCTGACGCTGTATGCTTTCTCGGAAGAAAACTGGAAGAAGCGGCCTACCAGTGAAGTTGACTTCCTGATGCGGCTTTTGAGCCGCTATCTGAAGGCGGAAGTTCCCACCCTGAACAAGAATAATATCCGGCTGGAATATATCGGCCGGCAGCGCGAATTACCCGAAGATGTGCAAGAGCGAATGGAGTGGGCGCGCGCGAGTACGGCGCACAATACCGGCACAATCCTGACCTTGGCACTGAATTATAGTGCCCGCAGCGAACTGGTGGACGCGTTCCGCTCCATGGTCAACGCGGCCTCGCAAAACGGCGGCCTGGAACACTTGCGCATTGATGAAGACACGGTGGCCGAACATCTCTACACTCGTGATTTGCCCGATCCGGATCTGGTGGTGCGAACTTCGGGAGAGATGCGACTCAGCAATTTTTTGCTTTGGCAGTTGGCCTATGCGGAAATCTACGTAACTTCAACCCTGTGGCCCGATTTCCGCGGCGTGCATCTGCTGGAGGGCATCGCCGAATATCAGAAGCGCGAGCGGCGCTACGGTGGGTTGAACCATCGTGATTTAAATCATCGTGATTTGAATCATCGTGATTTGAATTATGACGATTTAAAGCATGGCGAGGTCGATCACGGCCATTCTCATGAGCCAACCCAGGCGGCGAAAGTGCGCAAATAAACTTCCAGCATGCTGAAACGCATCGCGACTGCTCTGGTCCTCATTCCGGTTGTGTTGCTGCTGGTGCTGCGCGCGCCGGTTCCGATCGTGGCCGTTGTAGCGGGAGTCGTGGCCCTTATCACGATCCACGAATTTCTAAAGCTGACCGAATCTTATAACGTCCAGCCGCTGCGCCTGCCCACTTACATTTTTGTGGGATTATTTTTTCTGCTGATGGCCGCCAGCGCCTCCGGCGAAAGTCCGCAGCTTTCTGGATTGAAGTTTCTCCTGGGCACCGGATTCGCCTGCGCCATTTCTCCCTTTGTTTTTCTGACGATCGCGATGCGGCGAACGCAAATAAGCGAAGCCTATCCGGCAGCGGCGGCATCGGCTTTCGCATTCGCTTACATTGCTCTCCCTGTGGGAATGCTGGTGCAATTACGGCAACAGTGGGCGGGCGCGTTTTTGCTTCTCTATCTTCTCCTCGTAGTTTGGGCGGGCGATATTTTCGCTTACTTCGTCGGCCGTTCTTTGGGTCGGCACCTGATGGCGCCGCGAATCAGCCCGAAGAAAACCTGGGAGGGCGCCGCTGCTTCACTGGTAGCAAGCCTCGGGGTTGGCATCCTGCTTTTTGATTACTCCCTCCAGATCAGCTCGTTCCTGCTGCGTATTGGACTCATCGAACGGCGCGATGGCCTGTTCGGGCTGGAGAAGCCCGAGATGTTGCCCATCGTCCTGCTGACCATCGCCTTGAATATCGCCGCACAGCTTGGCGATCTGGTGGAATCATTGATCAAGCGCGGAGCGGGAGTAAAGGATTCCGGATCGATTCTTCCCGGCCACGGCGGTATGCTTGACCGCATCGATGCCCTGCTCTTCGCCGCGCCCGTGCTTTGGTTTTATGCTGTGTGGCGCGTCATGCAGTAGCTAGCTTCTCTCCGCATCTCCAGTGAATCCTCCAAAACGCGTAAAATAAGAATTCCTTATGAAGCGCATCGCCATCCTGGGATCGACCGGTTCGATCGGCCGCAGCACTCTCAGCGTGGCCGAGTCTTATCCAGATCGCTTTCAGATCGTGGCTCTCGCTGCCGGGGCGAACCTGGACGCTGCATTCGAGCAGGCGCAGCGTTGGCGTCCGAAATTGGTTTCTATGGCTGCGGAGCGCGATGCTGATCTGCTGCGCGCGCGTCTGAAGCAGGCAGGCCTTGGTGAGATCGAAGTGGTGCACGGTCCTGCGGGCGCGGTCAAAGTTGCAACCCACTCTGGGGTCGATTTCGTGGTCAGCGCTATCGTAGGCGTGGCTGGACTTGAATCCACTTACGAAGCTGTAAAAGCAGGCAAGACCGTTGGCGTAGCCAATAAAGAATGCCTGGTCGCAGCCGGCGAGTTGATCACGGCTGAGGCACTCCGACAGGGTAAGCCCTTGCTGCCCATCGACAGCGAGCACAACGCCGTGCACCAGTGCCTGCGCGGCGGCAGGATGGAGGAAGTGGAGCGAATCTGGCTAACCGCCTCCGGTGGGCCGTTTCTGAACACGCCGCGCTCCGAGTTCAACTCGATCACCGTAGAGCAGGCCCTTAACCACCCGACATGGAAAATGGGTAGGCGGATCACCATCGATTCGGCGACATTAATGAACAAAGGGTTCGAGGTAATCGAGGCCTGCAGATTGTTTCACCTGCCGCCGGCAAAAGTGGAAGTGCTGGTCCATCCCCAATCCACAATTCATTCCATGGTTGAATTTATCGATGGCAGTATACTTGCTCAGTTTTCAGTGACGGACATGCGCCTCCCGATCCTGTACGCTCTAACATATCCCGAGCGAATTCAGTCGGATATGCGCTTTCCCGTGGGTAACTTGCGTCATCTGGACTTCTGCCCCCCAGACATGAATAAATTCCCTTGTCTGCGTTTAGCGTACGAAGCGGCCGAGGCAGGCGGGGCGAAGACGGTTGCCCTCAATGCCGCCGATGAAGTGGCGGTGGCCGCGTTTTTGGAAGGCGGCATCGCGTTCGATGAAATTCCCAGAGTCATCGAAGAGGCGGTTTCAGCATCTAATTCTGGGAAGCTGGGTTCTATCCAAGAGGTGCTTCAAGCCGATGCGGAAGCCCGCCGATATGCTCAAGAGCGAGTGGTCGAATTCAGTCGAGCGGGACGGCCCCGGGCAACTTCTTTTATCTAAAGACCAGATTTCGGAATCTAACCAAATTGTGGAGTACGTATCTCAATCATGCCTGACTTTTTGATTTCGCTGATCGCCGTCGTCGTCATCCTCGGATTCATGATCCTGATCCATGAATTTGGCCATTATGCCGTTGCCAAGTGGCTGGGGGTAAGGGTCGAGGCTTTCTCTATCGGCTTCGGCAAGCGCCTGCTGGGCTTCCGCAAGGGTGACACCGACTATCGCATCAGCGCGATTCCTCTGGGCGGCTACGTCAAGATGAGTGGCGAGAATCCCATGGATGAGCGCACCGGTGATCCTGCGGAGTTTCTCTCGCACTCGCGCTGGCATCGTTTTCTAATCGCCATCGCCGGTCCCACCATGAACATTATGCTGGCGATCCTTTTGCTTACCAGCGTTTACATGGTGCACTACGAATACCCGGTTTTTATGGACAAGCCGGCCGTAATTGACGGGGTAAGAGCTAACTCCGCCGCTGCCCAGGCCGACCTGCAGGCGGGCGATCGCATTATTAAGATTGACGGCATCACCAATCCCACCTGGGAGCAGGTGCAGCCCCGGGTCATGATCAGCCCCAACCAGCCCTTGGCGGTGACCATCCAGCGCGGAGACACGACCCTCGAGAAAACGATTGTCCCGAAGCCGGTCACTTCATCTGAAGTCGGCTCCGCCGGATGGTACCCAGCAGAACCTGTCATCGTTGGCCAGGTTGAATCGGATACACCGGCTGCCCATATCGGTCTCAAGGAAGACGACCGAATCGTCGCTTTGGATGGAAAGCCGCTGGTATCGATCGAAGCCATGATTGACCGCCTGCAGCAGACGAAAGATACTCCGGTGGATATCACCGTGCTTCGCGGCAACCAGACTTTGGCTTTTCACGTAGCCCCGGTTCTCTCCAAGACCGAAGATCCGAAAGAGCAGAAGTATCGGCTGGGATTTCTGAACAAAGAGGACACTGTCGTCAAGCGCTTGCCTTTTGTCCAGGCAGTCGGCCTCTCGCTACAGGAGAATCGCAAATATTCTCTGCTGCTTCTGGAACTGGCAAAGAAGCTGGTGCAGGGAAAAGTTTCGCCGCGCATGGTCTCCGGCCCTATCGGTATCGCGCAGGAGGCTGGCTATGCGGCGCAACAAAAAGGTTGGACGCCATTGTTGGCGCTGACCTCAGGCATCAGCCTGAATCTTGGCGTCTTTAACCTGCTGCCTATCCCGATCCTCGACGGAGGCGTGATCTTCTTCCTGCTCATCGAAAGCTTAATGGGCCGTGACATCAGTCTGAGCATCAAAGAACGCGTCTATCAGGCAGCGTTCGTCTTCCTGGTCTTGTTCGCTGTCATGGTGATCTACAACGATCTTGTGAAGACGATTCCAGGGCTGGCGAGCCGTCTGCAATAGGCGGCTC
>JBAVUV010000181.1:0-21493 GCA_049696955.1 Candidatus Sulfotelmatobacter sp.
AGCCAGTCCTGCCGTTTTTTCGAAGAGATGCTGCAGGTCTCGGAACACCGGGGACTGGGTCTCCGCCTTGAAATAAGCCCTTGTGCCTTCCCGACGATGCACCAATATTCCGCTCGCCACCAGAGATGATAGCTCCCGCTGAAGGCTCGACGGGCTCGTGCCCAAACGCCCTGCGAGTTCCGAAAGATACCACCACTTATCTGGCTGGCCGAGCGTAGCCGCGAGCACGCCCTGCCGTACCTGTGGGAACAACGCAGTCAGAACGGAAGAGTTACGCATATTGCGTATATTATTACGCATATTGCGTAAGCGTGTCAACCGTTAAACAAACAGGCTTGTCTGCGGCGAGCGTTGAGTAATCTAAAGAGGCAGTTCAGATGACTCACATCCGTTTCGAATGAGAATCGGACGCAATTCGAACGGACTCGAATGCTGTTCGACTTCGTGCGACCAGCATTCGCCCGTCCCAAGACGGCCTGCGCCGACCTAAGCCGAAGGCTTAGGGATGGTGTCTCTTTGGAAAGCGAACTGGTTTCTTCTCGCACGGCCCATGCTGCGCCAAATCTGCATCAGTCGTGGCTAGCCTGCCGTTCCAATGCTGGCCGCCGAAAAACGCGTGCACTGCCAACGGTTTCATGCTAAATTGAATTTGTGAAGCGCCTGCTTCAATTTCGATCGGCATTACGACTCAGTCTATCCCGACTGAGTTATTAACTCCTGCACAATTTCTAGCTTCAGGCCCGTGGCGGAACTGGCATACGCAGCTGCCTCAAGAGCAGCCCTTTTGTGGGTTCAACTCCCACCGGGCCTACCAGAATTCTGTCGTTCTTTGAAAATTCAACGGAGAGTGGGCCGGACGGTAAGGCACTTGTCTGCTAAACAAGGGCTCTCGCAAGAGGCTAACGGGTTCAACTCCCGTACTCTCCGCCACGCGGAAGGTACTGCTGAATGGCCGGCAACTGGTCCTGAAAACCGGGGCATCGTGATGAGCGATGGGCGTTCGATTCGTCTACCTTCCGCCAAGCTTGCACAGGTGCGTGAGCCCGGCCGAAACGGACCGGCTGTAACCCGGTCTCCCCGAGTGGGACGCGGAGGTTCAAATCCTCCCCTGTGCACCAGAGTGCCAGCGTGTGCGAATTGGAATAGCAGCCTGTCTTAGAAACAGGTGTTTGAGAGTTCGAATCTCTCCGCTGGCACCAGCTTTCTGTCGAGCTCTCCCGTTCTAATGGCAGGACTTCCAAGTGACGGCAGGTAGGTCGTCAAAACGTCAAAACGCTATTTTCGTCGATGCTTCGATACGCGTTTGCCCTTTCGCCTGGAGATCCGGTTCGAGACCTTCGCGGGACGCACTTTCATCTCTGCGGGGCCAAGCACAGGCTCGAAATCAGGAGGTTTGCTCGCAGCCTCCTGAATCATCACGGCGGATGTTGGTAGTGTCCTAAATTAGGACACTACCCGGATGTTGCGGAAAGAGGCAAAAGCTTGCGGGCGATGTAGTATTTGTCCCGCTCCATTGTCACTTGGCTTGGATGCTCCATCTCCTTTAGAAGGTCACGCGGTGTGGGATGGTCTCCTTTCCAAAGCCGTTTGATTTCCCGCATTACGTGCACCCGCTTGTCCTCCAGCGGTACGGACTGAACTTCGTTCAGCGTGCCCTCCTTGAGAAAGCGCCCGAGCGCGGAGGCGTCGTAAAAGAAAGTACCTTTACGACTTTTCGGGAACGAGAGGAAAGATGCGTTCAAAACAACAGCGTGAGTATGTTTCCAAGTGGCATTAACTCCGAAGTGCTCTTTGATAATCTCGGGGTGTTTGATCAGATCTTTCGTGATCCTTTCAACTTGCTCCATTGCCTCCACTTGCCTGTTCCAGAAGAAGAAACGATCCGCTGGATCATGGGTTGGAAGGCCATAGTTTTTGCATTCGAACACGAACAAGTGTCCGTCCCACAGGACTGCAACATCACAATCGTATCGAGTCGTACCGATGGTGAACTTGAACGATTTGGCTGTGAGCCCTGCGTCTGCAAACATTTTTAGTACCCGCTTTTCAAAAACTTTGCCTTTTGAATCTACGTTGAGCTTCTGGGAGCCTATTTGGGAAGAGATAATCTGCGCAACATCGATGCCACGATAAAGGGAAGCAACAAAAAAGAGTTGACCGTCGTTCGTCTCTAAGAGCGGCGCGTCGTAAAGATCCCGACGCCCTGCCTGAAAGGTCACACGCTCGATAAATGTATTCGCTTTTGATCCGCAAAGACCAGCGCGTTCCAGCGAAATTCTGAACTCCGCAGCATCGATCTGAATGATTCCGTCGGAAGCCTCCAACGAATCCCCGGCATAGCATTCCTCCAGAATGCAGTATCCCCGGAGCCACTCCAGAATGGTCAGACCACCGAATGTGGTTGTGTTCTTTATTGGGTTGAAATGCATGTCCAGGTCCAACATGTACAGCGTCACCATTTCCAAATCCGAAACAAGTTCCTTCGGCGCAAGGGCCACTACTTCGGCTCGCGGATTTTTTATTCGTTCTTTCGCACTAGAATGGGCGATGTTCTGGAAAACGACGAGCTGCTTCCGCTGCATTCGATTGAACGCGATGTACTCGGAGATCCTAATGTCGTCCCTTCGATCACGCTCTGTTTTGGCGCTTACGATTACGTTTTCAAGGCCCGGCAGCGTCGCCTTCTGTTCTTCATCGGCCTCTCGCACCTCAAAATGTCCAGCCCAGAAACGGTGATACTTACTCTCATCGACAATGGCTTGCCAGACATCTCCGAGCCGTGCGATACGGGCGGCCGCCGACAAGTGATCCTGATGTGGTTCAATTCTGGCCGGAAGCGCAAACTTGCCGGATGCTGCCCAGCCATTTCTGTGTCCGAGCATTCGCAGGGTGTTAGCAAGCGTACTCGAGAGCTGGTTCACCCTTCCTGCGGCCGACCCATACCCGTGCTCCTTGTCCACTCGCAATGTGAGAGGATCGAGCAACACAACGTCTCCTTCTCGATAATTCTCAAGTCCGGCCTGCATCTGGCGATGCACATCCAGCATCTCGCGTGCTGCCCACTTTAGAGCTGACCACGCCTGTTGGCTCGGGAGCAGCGCCGAATACTCATCTTCGTTAAGGGTCCCTTCAATCTCTGCGAGGGCAAGTTCCGTGATCTCAACCTGATGAACGATAAACTCGATGTACTTCGTCGCCTGGGCGCCTCCGATGCGGGTACTGAACGACTTAAGTTCATCGATCATCTTCGATCTGCGCTTATCTTCTTCTGCGCTAAATGAGTGCAGTCGGATTAGGCAACCGCTTTGCCAGACAGAGCTCAGGAGTTTGCGTAGGCTGTCCAAACTTTGATCAGAAAGCATCGCCAACACCGCCGCCCAATCAAAGGCACGTAAAACTCTATTCATCTTTTCTTCGTTGTACATATAGTCAAGAAACCTGGTTGCGCGGGCAGGATTTGCACCTGCGTTTAGAGGTTATGAGCCTCTCGTATTGTCTTACGCTACTACCGCGCCACAACTTCTGAAATTGGTCCGGGTGGCAGGAGTTGAACCTGCGTGGACATGCTCCCAAGGCATGTGGGTGGCCGCTACCCTACACCCGGACATTGGTGGCTCGTCACGGAATTCAACCGTGTCCACTGGCTTTTCAGACCAGCACTCTTCCGTCGAGTTCACGAGCCAAACTTGGTGGACGGTGCGAGAGTTGAACTCGCATTTCACGGGTGCAGGCCGTGGGTAATCCCCTTATACGAACCGCCCATTGGGGCGAGATGAGAGAATCGAACTCTCGTGACTGGAGCCACAATCCAGTGCCTAAGCCATTCGGCCAATCCCGCCATAAAACATCTGGAGCTGGTCGAGTGAATCGAACACTCGTCGGAGAGGTACAAGCTCTCTGCACTGCCACTGTGCTAGACCAGCAAAATTTGTGGAGCTGGCACGCAGCCTCGAACTGCGGTCGGGCGCTTACCGTGCGCCTGCTCTTCCCGTTGAGCTATACCAGCGGAGCTGGCGCGGCGATTCGAACGCCGATCACGGACTTACGAGGCCCGCGCTCTTCCTACTGAGCTACACCAGCGAAAAACTCTGGAGGTGGCGGGGAGAATTGCACTCCCGATGATCTGCTTTGCAGGCAGATGCCTTGCTGTCTTGGCTACGCCACCTCACAACATTGGAGCGGAAGGCGGGACTCGAACCCGCGCTCTCGACGTTGGCAACGTCGGGTCTTGGCCGCTAGACGACTTCCGCATGGAGCGAGCAGCGAGAGTCGAACTCGCTTCATCGGGCTGGAGGCCCGAGGCACCAGCCGCTATACCATGCTCGCCCTTCACACTTGGCAGGGGTGACAGGATTCGAACCTGCTTGAACTCGTTTTGGAGACGAGCGCCCTTCCCGTCGGGTCATCACCCCTATGGCGGTCGCAACGGGAGTTGAACCCGTCCCTCCTGATAGACAGTCAGGCATCCTGCCGCTAGACTCTGCGACCGCTTTCTAAACTTGGCTGCGAGGGCACGATTCGAACGTGCATGAACCGGGTCAGAGCCGGTTATCCTAGCCAATTGGATGACCTCGCAACTTTGAGGAGTGAACCTTCGGAATACGGCTTGTTTTCTGGACAAGAGAAGTAACCATAGCCTTCACCACTCCTCGAATTTCTCTTCAGTGAACTTCCTCCTTTGCTCAAGTTTCTAAACTGGCTGCCGGGGAGCGATTCGAACGCCCGTATCCGGATTCAAAGTCCAGAGTCCTGCCGCTAGACGACCCGGCATCACACCTTCAGCGGAATTGCTTTCATGCACCGGACACACAAAACCGCTGACTCATCTACGTTGTGGCCGAGTCTCCTGCGATCCGTACGCGCACGATCCACCAATTCGCGATGATCCCCGCCGCGATCGCAGTAAAGCTCCGATGCAAGCTCGATCTCAAAGCCTTCGAGTTCAACTGTTTGGGTACTCATAACTTTGGTAGCAGCGAGGAGAGTCGAACTCCCATCTCAGCCTTGAAAGAGCCGCATCCTGGCCGTTAGACGACGCTGCCTCCTCTCTGCACATCGATGAAATGCGCCATAAAAACCAAAAGCCCCCGATTTGTATCGGAGGCTCAGAAAAACTACGCGCTATGGATCGCCCCCGTTACATGAACGTACCTTCCCCCGCTCCTTGCCACGTAAACGTGGCCGGTGTCGGGAAGCAATCGGTATGGGGTTTGCGCATCATTGCGTGTATCTCAGTTTTTACTCTCACATGATTTCAGAAATTCGTCAATACCTAATAGTGACTGTTACTGCGGTTCCATAGGAGCGTCTTAGTTTGTAGTGTTTAGCGAATCAACGAAGTCCTCGCCCCATGTCTCCGGTACCTTTTCGCGACACCCTGCCTTTCGCCAAGGTCTCGCCCGCAGATAATTGGCCGATTCACTGATCTTCGTGTCGGGCCCTAGAACGATTCCCCAAACGATCAACCCTCTGCCGAATTGAGCTATATACATAAAGAAATCCTCTACCTCCTTCCAGCCGGATTTATAACCAAACCTCTCGCCATAATTCTTCACATTTGATCGACCGCCAATCGTCTTGTCTGGAAGCAGGCCTACCAGATATTTTGTGAGAACGTCGGAGCTGCCTTGAGGTTGGTAGAACTCACTGAGGAACACGTGGGTCTTTCTTAAGGCCCTCCCTGTTTCTCGGTAGTACAAGGCGTGCGTGAGTTTTCTTTCCAAAGTTTCAATCGGCTCGCGAAACAAGGTAGGGGTACGAACCTCGATTGCAAGTGGACTTGGCGTGATGACTGAGCCGATGTTATAGATCGGTCGTGCTGTTGAGGCATCAGGCAATGCATCTGTAAAATTATGTGAGATCGAATCTCGCAACTTCGTAATCTTCGCAACATCCGCAGGTGTTCGATTCGATTCGTTGAAATCCAGCAGTTGCGCGTAGAAACCGAAAAGCTGGTCATCTCTCCTCGACTCACCGTTGCATTGTTCGCAAGCCGGAAACTCGAATTCTTCTGGACAGTGTCCTTCAGGAAAACATGCCTTTGGTGGAACGTGGTCAATCGTTGTAGCCAGCTCGGCGCCACCGCAGAAACAACAGTAAGGATGGTCCAGAAGAAACCGCTTCGTTTTGCTGAGTCGTTTCGTTGCTCGCATCATTGCTTTATCCCGTTTGTATGAGTGCAAACATCCAAACTGAAAATGCCTGGAGGGCGGGCCGGGAGTCAAACCCGGATTTGCAGCTTCGGACGCTGCCGTGTTGTTCGGTTACACTACCCACCCTGTTGACTCGCGCCGGGAATCCAACCCGGATCTCTTCGTTAGGACCGAAGCGTCATCATGCCTTAGACCACGCGAGCCTAACTAATAATGTGGAGGGGATGCAGAGAATTGAACTCTGATCTCAAGGTTCGTAGCCTTGCGCCCTGATCCGTTGGACGACATCCCCATATTGGAGGCGGCAGAGAGATTTGAACTCTCATCATCCGAGGTAGAAGCTCGGCGCATTGTTCCGTTATGCTATGCCGCCTCATTGTTGCTATTGGTGCGGGATGTGGGAATCGAACCCACTTCGTCTCGCTTAAAAGGCGAGTGCATATCCATATCTGCCAATCCCGCGAATCTGGTGGGTGACGCTGGAATCGAACCAGCCTTGTCTCGATTAAGAGTCGAGTGCATCTGCCATCTCTGCCAGTCACCCAGGTTCAACATGAAAGTGGTGCAGGATGTTGGAATCGAACCAACGCCTCGCGGTTATCGACCGCGGGCTCGACCTTCGAGCTAATCCTGCATGGTGCGCCGTTCGGGAGTTGAACCCGCATCTGTTGGGTGTAGGCCAACTATTCTGGTCCGTTGTTCTACCGGCGCGAAAAAGTGGTAGAGGGTACAGGAGTCGAACCTGTCTAGCCGCGCTAATCTGGCGCCGAAGTGGGTATAAACCACTGCTCCTCCCGGAGGCCCCTCCGCTGGTGGCTCGCGATGGATTCGAACCATCCGCGACGGCTTTATGAGAGCCGCGTTCTTCCTACTGAACTAGCGAGCCATGTCTTCCCTCGAACATTGGCTGGCCGGGCAGGATTCGAACCTGCGCATGGCGTGATTAACAGTCACGTGCCTTTCCAGCTTGGCTACCGGCCAAAAAGCCGAAGGCCCCGATTTTTAGTCGGGGCCTTCGAGAATGTCTGAATATAGAAAACGAAAATGGTCAGACCAATCCCGAGGGCCCAGCGCGATTGACGCGCCGTCTCATCATGGATTTGGTCTTTATAGTCATCGTCGAATCCGAGTATAGCATAGCCTTTCCGCGAAACAGCGCGGATTTTGCCCCGCAGTTATGAGCTAGGTAATACAGCAATTTGCTGATCACTTGAGTAGTTCTTGTAACTCGGCCAACCGCAGGACGGGAAAGTCATGTTCGACCCACTTCTCTCGATATCCTGCAAATCCGTACGCTCGTTCCAATCTCTGTAGCTCAGACAATACCGCACCCGCAAGAGTGCGTAGCCGACATTGCGCGTGAAAAATGACTGTTCCATCCTCGTCCGGACGGCCGCCCCACATCTCCTTAAACTCGAGGATGCGAACGCTGACTCTCCCTTCCGAGAGCGGTTCGAATATCCAGCGGTACTCCCCTGGCTCTTCCGTAAACGAGGCCGTCGCGTGCGGATGCCCCCGCAGCGAGGCCGCGACTGCTGACGCGAGATCATCCAAAGCGTCCGAAAGGTAAGAGGCCGTTACCGTCGCACAGGCATCATCGACGCGAATTGTGCATTTAGCCCAACCCGCGCCAACAATGTCGTAAGAGATCTGAACCCCCATAAAATCACTCACTCGGCATGCTCGCGACCGTCGGGAACTCCTTTCCCGTTCCGGAGCGGCAAAGTGGCTGGCAATCCGACAACAAGCGTATTGCCGGCTGACTCTCCCATGGCCTGAAGCATGCGCAGCTGCATGAGCTGTGGGTTGTCCTGCAGCATCCGGGCCGCGTTCGCCAAACTCCGCAAAGCTGCAGTCTCTCCGCGAGCACGTTCCAAGGCAGCTTCGCCCTCTTTGCGAGCTCTAACCACCTGGGCAAATGATTTCTTCAAATCGCCTGAAATCATCAAATCCTTCAGGTCGGCAGCGAGCAGTTTCAATCCCAGCCGCTGTACCTGTGGTTCGGCAAGACCCCGGATCTTGTCAGCGAAGCCAGCGCGATTCTCCATCAACTCGTCGGCCTTAGAGGTCGAGATCACCTCCCGAACTGCCAACTGCAAAAGCAGATATAGAGCTTGCGCATAGTTGGCTTGACCATTGATAGCTAGTTGCGGGTCACTCATTTCATAGTTAGCCGCAATGCTCACCTTCAAGGGCACTCCATCTGCAGTGAGTACCTCTTGGCCCATCAACGTTACGAAATTAGGCCGTACGTCGACCGGCGTAATGGTTGTCCCTGGTTCCAGTATCCAGTACTGTCCCGGCCCGAGCACACTCAGGAAACGGCCTTTTCGATATCTCAGCGCACGCTGGAACTCGTACACCGTCACGCGGACAAGACGAACCCTAGCAATTCGCACTGCAATGTAGAAAACGAAGATCGCAATCGCGGATAAAACGTACCAGAACATTTCGAACCTCACCTTTCGACCCGACCCGGAGAATCACAACCCTTAGGCGGGGGTCTAAACCCACAAAGCCTTCAGGGTGTTTGGTGCTGAGCACCCGATTCTCCAGGTCGCGCCTTTGTCAGCGTCGTGACAGGACGAACTGGCTCGCCAAATGCAAAGCTGACGGGAGATTCCCGCAAGCTGCGACTCGCCAGTTATTTGAAAAACTGTTGGGGGCCTCTATTGCGCCCCAGCAAAGTCAAACCAGCATGAGCAAAGCGGAATATAGTTCTTCCGAAAATGGTTCCTCGATAAATGTTTCGATAGCTCCTTCAAGCTTCTGTCGAACTTCGTGACGATTGAGCCACTCAGATACCTGGCGAAGCTGATCGTCGTGTCCTTGCCAGAACGCATTTGCGTGTCCACCAGTCGTTGAGCTCAAGCCGGCTCGTGTGATCGCGGCCGCCAGATTCCAGTTCGCCGATGCACTTGAAGACTGCATCCATTCGCCCAAGTACGCCGATAGATCGGCCTCGGCTTGCGCGATCGCGCACAACCATGAGGCAAGTTCGTCTGCGCCGTATGGGTCATTACCTGGCGTTGTCTCCATTACAGCGCGCCACAACGCAAAGAGAAATCGGCGCACTGCATCCCGCTCGATTTCGGGCCAGATATGCCACTCGGCATGGAACAGCTTCGAAAACACGATTTCGCGATCAACAAAGACATAGTCATCCGACGAAACAACAACTTCGAAGATCCGCGGCAAGAAGTGTCGAAAGTCGTCTGGACCACCCCAGACCAAAACTGCGTCCATCGTGTACAGGTACAAGTCTTCTGCACTGAGCCGCCTGAGCGGCTTCGTATGAAGCTGCCGCTCGTCATCCGGATTGTGGCAGCAAATGCAAGGATTGGTAGAGGAGTGGAGAGGGTATCCCTGAAAAGCTGCGTACAGTGATTCAACCGCTGACGCGAGTTCCGGAGCTGCTATCAAATGGGGCGGCTTCTTCGGAATAAAGTCAGGGGGCACTCGTCGCGGCATACGCCTCACCCGTTATGCACACGCACCCTACTTGATCCCTCCTCCTGGGTCACTTCAAACTGGACCGGCAAAAACTTCCGGATCACTTCCATGTTCGTTTTCGCGTGCATGTTCAGGCTCACCGCTGAAAACGAGCCACCTCCGGCTATGGCGAGGGGCAGCAGAAGTTGATCCGCAAGATGCTCGTCCACAGTTGCGGACGAGTGCAGATACGCACTTGCCTGTTCAGTTGCATCTCTTGCAACGTCTTCTGCGCTAACACCAAGTTTTCCAAACGACGTGAAGATCTCGGTTACATTCGAACTCTGCACCTCGATCATCACCAGGTTGCCAGGACTGACTGAATTCTTCGTATCCTCACAACGCAACAATTCGGAATCCCAGTTCAATAGCTTTCCAACCGTATCTAGCTCGCGTCGGGCAATGTGATACGGCAAATTTGCGACAAGGGCCGTGGCTCGTTTCGTCGTGATCTCGCCCCGCTCCTCCAGATTCATCGGTTTCAAGACATCTGTCGGAGTGATCTCAACCACAAAGCGACCTCCACCCGCCGGATAAAAGCCGTACCGTTCCAGCTCAAGCTTCATCTTCGGCCCCATACGCTCAATGAGCGGAATGAAACTACGCTGGAGGAAATCGAAGGGCGGAGCAGCTGGATTGTGGGTTCCACCCTCGATCTCAACCCGGCTTGGTCCGCCAGCCGTGATCAGCGCTGGCAAAATCGTCTGAAGCACAAGAGTTCCGCTGCCCGCAGTACCAATCGCGAAACGAAAGTCCCCCGCACGAATCTTGCCCGGCACAAACGTAATCGCTTTGGAACCCAGCGAGGCTCCCTCGACTTCGGCAGAGCCAACTTCTGCCGCCGCCTGGACTGCTGTCAGGTGTTGCCGCAGCAGTCCAGGCTTCTGACGATTTGCGCGAATGTTCTCGATTCGGAAAGGCCTTCCAGTTACAAGGGACAAGCTGAGTGAGCTGCGCAGAATCTGCCCGCCGCCTTCGCCGAAAGACCCATCGATCCGAAGCATCGTTTCTGCCTTCGCAACTTCCGTTTAGGGCACGACTCATCCTTTCACGCAAACAACCTGACGCAGTGTGTGTACGATTTCCACCAGGTCGGCCTGTGCCGCCATAACTGCATCGATCGGCTTGTAAGCCGCTGGGGTCTCATCGATCACATCTGCGTCCTTGCGGCATTCCACGCCCTCGGTCATGCGGATGTGATCCTCCACCGTGAAGCGCTTTTTTGCTTCGTGGCGAGACATCGCACGACCTGCGCCGTGGCTGCAGCTATGGAAGCTCTCCGGGTTGCCTTTCCCGCGCACAATGAAAGAACGTGCACCCATGCTGCCAGGGATAATTCCCATATCTCCCTCGCGCGCACGTACCGCGCCCTTACGCGTGACGAGAACGTTCTGGCCAAAGTGCGACTCGCGTGCCACATAGTTGTGGTGGCAATTGATGCTCTTCAGCTCGGCTGTGAACTCTGGCACGTGTCCGCTACTGCGAACCGCATCCACGATCTGGTGCATCATCAGATCCCGGTTCGCGCGAGCAAAGTCCTGCGCCCACTCGACTGCTTCGACATAGTCATCGAAGTGTTCCGTGTGCTCGGGAAAGTACGCAAGATCACGATCCGGCAAAGTGACAAAGAATCTCTCCATGTCCTTCTTCGCCAGTTCGATGAAGTACGATCCCATGCGGTTTCCCACGCCTCGCGACCCGCTGTGAAGCATGAACCAAACCATCTCGCTTTCGTCCAGGCAGACTTCGATAAAGTGGTTTCCCGTTCCCAGCGTTCCAAGGTGATTCACATGATTTCCGCGATCCAACTTAGGGTGCTTGGCCAGGATGGCGTCGTACCGGGGCTTCAGACCTCCCCAGGCTTCTTTGTTGTCCGCGGGAATCTCGTGCCACGCCCCTCGATCTCCCGCGCCGCCGTGATTGGTACGGCCATGCGGAACGGCCAGCTCGATCGCTTCTCGGATGCCATGCAGGTTATCCGGCAGATCACGAGCATTGAGTGAAGTCTGGACCGCCATCATTCCGCAACCAATATCCACACCCACCGCTGCCGGAATGATTGCGCCTTTGGTTGGAATCACGCTTCCAACAGTCGCGCCAATTCCCCAGTGCACGTCAGGCATCGCGGCGATCCAACGAAACACGAACGGCAACTGGGCGACATTCAGCAACTGCCCTTTCGCCTGATCCTCCAACTGCACACCTTTAGTCCACGCCTTGATCGGAACACCCTGCCCGCCGTGGATAACGTTGTAGGTTTCGCCTGACATTTTGATTCTCCTTCCGTACTAGAGAAAAGCAAGTGCTGGGCCATAAAGGGCTTTTCTGCAAGTTGCTGAACTGTCGAGTGTTGCACGAAATGGCTCTTGCTTCGATATCCGAGTGTTTATATTATAAGATAAGGTCATATTCCAATGGATAAGACTCAGCGCAGTGTTGTTGTGATCGGCTTGCTTGGCACTACCCTCGACATGGGCAAACACCCCGATCGTTGGCAGAATTGGCGCCCTTCCGTTTCTCTCTGCCGACAGCCAGACCTTATTGTGCGTCGCTTTGAACTGCTGCATGGGAAGCGCGACTCGTCCTTGGCAAAAACAGTGCGTGCTGACATGCGAACTGTTTCGCCGGAAACGGAAGTCCGCCAACACGAGATGGAATTCCGCGACCCTTGGGATTTTGAGGAAGTCTACGAGACTCTTTTCAAATTCGCTCGCCAGTACCCGTTCGATACGGAATCGGAAGACTACCTCATCCACATCACGACAGGTACTCACGTCGCGCAGATCTGCTTGTTTCTCTTGACCGAGTCGCGGTATATGCCGGGCCGGTTGGTGCAGTGTTCGCCAGAACGAGATCGGAGTTCGCCAGGAACGATCAAGATCATCGATCTCGATCTGTCCAAGTATGACCGGATCGCCTCGCGCTTTCGACAAGAGCAACGGGAGGCAGTTTCCTATCTCAAGGGCGGCATTGATACCCGGAACAGCGCATTCAACCATCTGATAGATCGAATTGAGCAGGTTGCCATCGCGACCCGCGATCCTCTGCTACTCATGGGCCCGACGGGTGCCGGCAAATCGCTCTTGGCAAAACGAATCTACGAATTGAAAAAGAACCGCCGGGCCGTAGAGGGAGCTTTTGTCGAAGTGAATTGCGCGACTGTGCGTGGGGACGCCGCCATGTCTGCGTTATTCGGTCACGTGAAAGGAGCGTTCACAGGAGCTCAGAAGGATCGCCCCGGTTTGCTTCGTGCTGCGGATAAGGGAGTTTTGTTTCTGGACGAGGTTGGAGAGCTTGGTCTTGATGAACAGGCAATGCTGCTTCGGGCCCTAGAGGAAAAGACATTTCTCCCTTTAGGTTCGGATGATGAAGCTCACAGCGATTTTCAGCTGATCGCAGGGACGAATCGGGATCTATTTGCTGCTGTGCACCAAGGCAGATTTCGTGAAGATCTGCTGGCACGCATCAACCTCTGGACATTCTCGCTCCCAGGGCTCAGGAATCGTTCCGAAGATATAGAGCCAAACCTCGATTTCGAACTAGATCGTTTCGCCGAGAAAGCTGGGCGACGAGTCACTTTCAGCAGAGAAGCTCGGGACACATTCCTGGCGTTTGCGCTGTCTCCCACCGCCAATTGGTCGGGGAATTTCCGCGACCTGAACGCGGCGGTCGCTCGGATGGCTACGCTAGCACCAGGCGGTCGAATTTCTATTGACATAGCAGAAGAAGAGATCAAAAGGCTGCTGGCATCGTGGAGCGCCCCTGGCGAGTCGCCTTCTCCAGTCGGCCTTCAAGAATTTCTTGATGACAGGCAGTTGGAAGAACTGGACCTCTTCGATCGCGCCCAACTGGCCTTCGTCGTGGATGTGTGCAGGCGCAGTCGCTCTCTGTCGGACGCCGGTCGTACGTTGTTCGGCGCATCGCGAACGCGCAAGACCTTCTCAAATGATGCGGACCGGCTCCGCAAGTATCTGGCACGATTTGGGGTTGAGTTTTCAAGAATCCAGCAACTCCCCTTGAATCCAAAATTCGAACAGAGCTAGCCTCGGGTGGTGCTGACGATTCGTGCCATGACCGGCGGTGAAGGCTACGCTCAGCGCCATCTCCAGCAGAGCGACTACTACGACCAGAATCGGACGGTCGAAGGCCGGTGGCACGGACGCGGCGCTGAACTCTTGGGTCTGAGAGGAGAGGTTACATCCGAGGATTTCGATGCAGTGCGTCAGGGCCTCGACCCACAAACGGGAGAATTTCTCCGGCAACGTCACGGGGTAGATCGCTTTGCCAGCAATGGTGAAGAGCAAAGTAAGGCACGTTCTCTCTACGACATGACATTTTCCGCGCCGAAGTCCGTCTCTGTTATGGCCATTGTCGGCGGTGATGAGAGACTGGTCGCCGCGCACGGAACCGCCGTGCGCGAGGCATTGGAAGAAGCAGAGAAATACTCGGCCACTAGGGTTCGCCTCGCCGGCCTGAACGAAAATCGAGCCACCGGAAACTGGATCGTAGCTTCATACACTCACGACACGAGTCGTCAGTTAGATCCTCAGCTCCACACGCATGCCGTCGCTGCCAATCTGACCTACGATGGAACTGAAGGACGTTGGAAGGCGCTGCAGGCTTCCGGTCTGTACGAGCGTCGCAGCTACCTGACCGAGGTCTATCGCAATGCCCTGGCTCGCGAAGTACGCGCCCTTGGTTACGAGGTTGAAAACCGTCACGATGTTCGTGGTCGTGACAAGGGATTCGAGATCGCAGGATTCTCCCAGGACGTCCTCGACAAGTACAGCCAACGCAGTGCCCAGCGGGATGCGGCCATTCTGGAGTTCACCAATTCACGTGGTCGTGCGCCGACAGACAACGAGGTCGCGGTACTCGTCCGGGAAACGCGGGCTGACAAGCTTCAGGAGATATCGACCGAGCAAGTCCGTAACCTTCAGCAAGAACGAATGTCCCCGGACGAGAAGCAAATGCTTCGTGAGATTTTGAACGAAGCTCAGACACAATCCCATTCACCGCAAATCAATCGCTGTGTGCATGAGGCCTCGCTTGCATACTCTCAGGAGCACATTTTCGAGCGTCTCTCAGTCGCCAGAGAGCATGAGGTTCTAACCGAGGCTCTTCGTCACGGGCGCGGCAACGTCGAACTCAGCGACCTTCAGGGCTCTCTCTCGCTTGAACGCGCGAAAGGGACTCTCATCTCTGCTGGGGATGAAATTGCGACACACGCGACTCTCCAACGCGAGCGCGACATGATCGCCATAGTTAACCGAGGAACAGACCGCTACGACCGCCTCGGTAAAGGCTGTGACTTTGGGCCTTTGGACAAGCTGCGCCCCGAACAAAGGCGCGCCGTCGAAGCAGTGCTCGATTCTCGCGATCTGGCGATCAATCTTCGAGGTGCCGCCGGGACCGGCAAGACGGCTACGCTGCGTGAAATTGCCCGTGGCCTCAGAGAGGCCGGGCACGACGTTTTTGCAGTGGCTCCTACCAGGAGTGCCGTGGACGAACTGGAAAAGGTCGGCTTCCGAGATGCGATGACTGTCTCACGACTTCTGGAAGATCAGGAACGACAGAGCACTCTGCGCGGAAGGGTCTTGATCGTCGATGAAGCGGGCATGGTTTCTGGCCGGCAAATGCAAAGCCTGCTGCACCTCGCCGAAGATCAGGGAGCCAGAATTGTTTTCTCCGGTGATACGCGGCAAATTCCCAGCGTCGAGGCCTCGGATGCGTTGCGTATCTTGGAGCGGGAGTCTGACCTGAAGAGTGTTTCCCTTACTGAAGTACAGCGACAGACGAACTCTGCCTATCGCGAGGCCGTAAAGACCATGGGGCATTCACCGGAGGAAGGGTTCGCACAACTAGAAAAGCTCGGAGCCATTCGCGAAGTATCCATCTTCGACCGAGGCCAGATTGTGGCGGAGCTACATCGTGAGTTTCGAGCCGAAGGGCGCGATACGCTGGTAGTTGCGGGCACTCATGCTGAGATTTCGCAACTCACCGACGCGATTCGCCAGGATCGGAAAGATGGCGGCGAATTGGGAATCAGCCAGTCTTTTGATCGGTACGTCTCGCTCCAATGGACGACAGCGCAGAAACAAGAACTGTCCAACTACCAAGAGGGGCAGGTTCTGCAATTCCACAGAGACACAAAACTAGCAAAACGCCATGAGTCTCTGGAAGTCGTGCGTGTTGGGCCTGAATCTCTGGTTGCGCGAAAAGAAACCAGTGAAGAGGTGAGCATCTCGCCGAAACAAGCGCGGGCATTTTCCGTTTATAAGCGTCAGCCCATTGAGGTTTCCCCTGGCGACAGTCTCATGCTCACAGCAAACCGTCGAGGGCCGGAACTCCGGGCTACTAACGGAGAGCTGGTCAAAGTGAAGTCCCTGGATGGCGGAGCCATTCATCTCGAAGACGGAAGAACACTTCCTGCGAACTATCACGAATTCACCCACGGATATGCGGTCACCGCCCATCGAAGCCAGGGCAAAACGGTAGATACCGTCATCATCTCGGCAGACGCTATGAAAAAAGAGCTGTTCTATGTTGCGGCGAGCCGCGGCCGGAGCGAGATCGCTGTTGTCACCAGCGACCGCGAGCAACTTCGTGAATCCGTCGGCGTATCCACGATGCGGCAGTCTGCGATTGAACTGGCTCGAAAACAGCTATCCGCACACGATCCGGAAAAGGGCCACCGTGTTGACCTGATGACTGGGGTGAACCGGCAAGCTGACCAGCAGATCGGAGAGCAGCATTCTTCCGTTCCAACTCACACACCGGAACCGGAAAAGACTCCCCATGTCGGCGTGGAACATGACCTCGGTGGCCCCGGTCTTGGTCTCGGGCTTTGAGGTCTCGCGGACAGCCACACTTGCACATTCCCCACATGGCGGAGGATGGGCCGGGCGTAAGGATTGTGTCAAGGCCGCGTCTTGTGCGCCGCGAAGCGGTCGTGAGCCTTGACACGAGCCGCACCCCGGCTATGCTTAGCGCCGTGGGGAGACGACATTTTTCAGAGTTACTTCCAGGAACTCACTCTCTCCGCACGTTTCTGAAACGCTCCGGAGAGTGAGTGATTGCGAGCACGGAGCAGCAACTTGCGGCCTTCAGGAGTGCGCGTGTATACAAGTTCAACCGGTCCCACGAGGCGTTTCCAGCGTTGTGTGAATACCTCAGCAACTTCCTTCTTCCGCGCCAATGCATCTGGAACCGCGAAATAGTCCTCTCGGAAAACCCTCCAAATTTTGCGTCGTGCGAGCAAGTATCGTGGGTTGTCAATTGGGCTCAGTATCTCTCGTAAAGCACGAAGAAATGTTGCCTGTTCCTTGCCTGTACCGCCCCCTATCCAGCAGAAGACGGTCCCGTCGCCATTCCTATCGGCATAGACTCGAAACACGCCGGCGTGCTGGTCAATGGAGCCCTCGTACTCCAGGGCTTCGAGAACCGCACGCCCGATCTGCTTGATGCTTCGCTCGGGACTGCCGTGCCGAATGAAGCGCCACAACGCAATCAGGCTCCAAGGCAAACTTACAATTGCAGCAATTCCCAGCAACAATGTGGCGAAGGTCCAAAAGTCCTGAGTGGTCCGAACTCGACCTAGCATCCGTCCGAAATATTCGAGGATCGCGACGATAATATAAGCAGCTTGGATCAGGAGCGCCGCAATTGTGTTTGTGAGAACGAACCCGCGAGGCAGCGACTCGTCCGGTGCCTTCAGGCCGTCCGTCATTTGCTTGATGGAACCTGCACCCAGCGCATCTTGCCACTGCTGGCGAAGGCCTGCGCGGTCGAGAGCACGCTTGCAAGTCTGGGTATTGATCTGTGCGATCTGATCGCGGCTGAATGGCGGATGTCCGAATCCCAATCGCTCGGTTCCGTTCTCGATCACTGGCGCGGCAGAATTCACACCGGCGAATGCGGAACAGCGCCGAACAAGAAGTTCATAGTCGTCACCTGGACCAAATAGACCCGGCTCCACACAAACGAGATGCCAGATATTGGCTGTTTTCTGCGGCTGAGCTGAGTCCACTCGGATCGAGCGTCCCCTCATCTGGTTCGAGAGAACAAAGGACCCGACAAAGCTGGCAAGTACCAGCGTGTTGATGCATGGCGCGTCCCAGCCTTCCCCCAGCAAGGATTTCGTTCCGACTAGCACGGTTATTCCGCCCTGCTGGAAAACCGATGTGATCAAGCGAACTGAGCCGCGATAGTATTGTCCGCGTATTTCGACGCTCGAATAACCTGGATCGTGGCTTAGTGGAGAGATCGAGAGGTCTCGCGGTTCAATTCCCAATGCTGTCGCAGCCTGCCTAAGGAGTGGCTCCGCGCTGCTGGGAATGATCACCAGCGACCCGCTTAAAACACCCAGCCGAATATCCGACAAGGCGGCGCGGCGCAGACATTCAAATATCGGAACGATGCCAATGTCTTCGCAGACCGCAAGCTCGTCCTTGGATTTCGGCATCTCTGCCTTGCGAATAAAGTCAGTGAGAATGACGCACCGCAATTCGGCGCACTGACTGCGGGATTCAAGCCGCACGATCTCCTCAATCGATTTCAATTTGGTGATCGATGTGGTTAGCAACTTTAGATGGTCTGACGGATCGCGGAGCTTTACTCTTCGCCGTTCAATTGCGCCGATCTCCAGCAGCTCACGCCGGAGCAACTTGAGAAGTTGTTCGCTCGGTTGGAAACGCTCGACGTCGGAGTACAAGCAATGCGAGAGCAGCACCTCCAGCCATTCGAGTTCTAGCGTAGGAACTTGTTTGTGAGACAAGCCCAGCGTTTTCAATACAGCGTGTGGGATTTCCCGTCCAGCGGCGTGCAGAAAGACGACCATGCTGGAGAGATATTCAGGGTCTTCAAGAATCTCTTCCGTGTGTTGGTCGGGGTCGCAATCCACGGGTGGGTAAGGATCGCATCTTTGAATCCCTCGTTTGACCGGAGCCGCTCAACAAACGAGTCCACGGCAGTGCGGAAATCCGAGATCACCTTCTGTTCTTTCTCGGTAGGCGTACTGAAGTAGACGTAATCCTGATGCGGACAGAGGTCACCTTCGAGCACCAATTCAGGGACCGAAACCTCCGCATCGACCGGTCCGCAAAGCTCCTCGTATCGCTGCCATTCGAACGGAGAAACATCGTAGGGCGGCGTTGCGGTCAACGCAACTATCGTTGGTTTGTCGAGTTGCCCTGCTACGCAAGTCAGAGTCTTCCACCACTCGGAGCGGAGATGATGTGCCTCGTCGAGAACAAGAGTACCGAACTTTGCTTGGGCAAATGCCTCTGGAAGCGGGACGTGCTCTCGAACGACGTGGTTGGCATCAAAGCCGTTGTTCGGTCGTTCGAACACGTGATTCTCAGAGTCGCCATTTTCCTCGGCTTCAATAGGCTGCTGTTGATCCTCGGGTTCACCCGAGCAGAGCGCGTGCAAAGCCTGATAGGTCGCAACTGTCAGAAACGCAGGGCTCCTCAGTTCCGTGGAAACCCACGCAGGTCTGCCGCTGCCCGGAGGCAGGAAAAGGTCGACAAGACGATCAACCCACTGATCCCGGATAGTGATCGTCGGTGCCAGCACTAAGGTGGGCTGATTCGCCCGCTTTATCACTTCGAGACCCAGAACTGTTTTGCCCGATCCCGGCGCTGCTACCAAATGCAAACGTCGGTTTTGCAGGTACCCATCTAGGTGACTCAATAGACGTGATTGATAGGCGCGCCAGGTCTTTCGGAACGTCATTACGTCCGGGAAACTTTCCCTTTGCGTGTTAGGCGATGCCAACGGCATGAACTGCTGAATTATATGGTTGCAGGCGGTTCGGAGCTACTGCTGGGTCTGGTCCTACGCTCCCATGAGATCGTTCGACCGCGTTCGAAAATATTTTCGATACCTTTTCCCTGCTAGATGTTCCTTACATACATAGAGGGGAAAATATCGCGGTGGATCAATGGAACCGCCGCGCTAAGAAGGCGGGCGCTTGAGTGCGTTCATTGCTTCGTTCCCGTGGATTCCCCAAACGTACCTAAAAGTACTTTTAGGCGCTTTAGGCACTCTAAGCAATTGTTGAGAAGTTTGTTCGAAGTCAAAAAGAAAAAAGATTCTTTGAAGGGAAGCAACAAATGCGTCTTGTACGGTTTCTATACGAATAATGTTCTCGTCCGCCCATGACGCGAAGACTAACGCCAGCCGAGTAGTGAATGGGCTCGAAATCTGTCGAACGAAGTCGGACGCCAAAGCCGACCTTCAGACGACGCGGTGATTTCAGCCCGGTCTCGACTCTCGCTGCAGGAGATTTTATGAGCGAGATGCACGAAGTAACGCCAGTCAGCCAGCGGTTCCCTCATTTCGAGAGGTTAGTCGATTCGCGCGAGGCGGCAGCCTTGCTGCAGATCCACCCGAAAACACTTCAACGACTCGCCCGCAAGGGCGAGATACGCGCCATGCGGATCGGAAAATTGTGGCGCTTTCGCACATCGGATCTCGACGCGTGGGTGCATTTGAGGTTAAAGTTAGCCAGCTATCCGTACCGTCCCTAACCACGGAGGATCGTGATGAGACGGACGAGATTTCAGCAAGGCAGCCTTCAGATCGTGAAGCGTGCCGGTGGTCGGAAAGCTTGGGAGTACCGATGGTACGAACTCCAGGCGGATGGCAGCCGGACGCGACGCAATCTGATGGTCGGATCGCTCGAACAATATCCGAACGAGACGGCGGCTCAGAAAGCCGTCGCCGCACTTCGGGCAGACATCAACGCTGAGAATCCGCGAACCAGCTTGACCCCGATCAGTGTTCATACGCTTGTCGAGCACTACCGGGAAAAAGAGCTGGGGCCGGACTGCACCAAAACGCGGAAGACGCAGGTCACCTACGTAGGCTATTTCCGAAAGTGGATTTTGCCCAGGTGGGGAAGCTATCAGGTAACCGAGGTCAAAGCAGTCGCGGTGGAGCAGTGGCTTCGTTCGCTCAAGTATGCGAACGGAAGTAAAGCCAAAGCTCGAAACATCATGAGCGCGGTTTTCAATCACGCTGTCAGATGGGAATGGCTTGATGTGAATCCCATACGCATGGTGCGTCAAAGTGCCAAGCGGACCAGGATGCCCATTGTGCTTTCCATCGAGCAGATTGCGGCACTGCTTCGCATTCTGAAGGAGCCCACGCGCACGATGGTATTCCTCGCCGTGTTCACGGGCCTTCGGGTTGGGGAGTTGTTAGGCCTCAAGTGGAAGGACATCGATTTTCAGAAGATGGAAGTCCATGTCATCCGCTCGATCGTGATGCAGCACGTCGGGGACTGCAAGACCGAAGCCTCTCGCAAGCCGGTTCCGCTCGATTTGCGACTGTCTAAGGTTTTGTGGAACTGGCGGCTGCATAGTCCATACCCAACCGATGAGGACTGGGTATTCGCCAGTCCGCACAGCGGAGGAAAACTGCCGTACTGGCCGGGTTCGCTGTACAAGGCGCACCTGGAGCCAGCGGCGAAAGAAATCAGAATCGTGGGCCATTTCGGTTGGCACACGTTCCGGCATACGTACGCGACGCTCCTCAAGGGGAACGGCGAGGACGTGAAGGTTGTGCAAGAGCTAATGCGGCACGCAAACATCTCGGTCACTCTGAACGTCTATGCGCAAGCAATCACGCAAACGAAGCGAGACGCGCAGAGCCGAGTTGTGAGTTTGCTGCTCGACAAAAACGAAGAAAAACCAAGCGCCGAGGCTTATCGGACCGTAACGGACCTACAAAATTCTGGAGGGGATTTGCAAGTGGTTGATAAGGTTGGCGTCCCCGACGGGATTTGAACCCGTGTTACCGCCGTGAAAGGGCGATGTCCTAGGCCAGGCTAGACGACGGGGACG
>JBAVUV010000182.1:0-2706 GCA_049696955.1 Candidatus Sulfotelmatobacter sp.
GTGAGTTGCTTGTCGTCGAGGCCGAGGCGCTTCATGATTCCTTTGACCACCGACTGCATGTCGCTCTCGTCATAGATGACAAACTTCTTGGTATGGCCAATCGGCGGCTTGCCGGGCGTGGCAGAAGGAATCTGCAAGGCTTCGATGTCACGGCGAAGAACACGGACGCAGAAAGAATGGAATGTGGAGATGACAGGTTTGGCGATGCTCAATCCGCCGACAAGTTTTTCGACGCGTTCGCCCATTTCGGCGGCGGCTTTGTTGGTGAAGGTCATCGCCAGGATGGATTCCGGCATCACTCCAACGTGCTCGATCATATAGGCGATGCGGTACGTAATGACGCGCGTCTTCCCGCTGCCCGCGCCGGCGAGGATCAGCACCGGGCCTTCGGTAGTCTCGACGGCTTCGCGCTGCTGCGGATTCAGTTGATCGAGAAAAGACAATGCGGAAGTGGCTCCGGAGCTGATGATTTGATTTTACAGGGGAAAGGGAATATGAGGCGCACGGAATGAGACTCTCGGCCTGAGTACCGCGACTTTCCATTTTACAAAGAAATATTCTTTAGCACAGGCGAAAGTTAGCGAACAGACAGCTTCTTCTGCTGTATTATTCTGGGACAATTTATCGCTGCTCCTGATTCGTTCACGTCAACCTCCAGCGCTTTGAGCCGGTTCGCAGCCGGTTTCCAAATACGTTCTCTCAAGGAGAAAGATTGATGGAAGATAAGAAAGCAGTTCCTCCGCCGCCATCCAAGCTTGTTGGTCAACCGCTCCGTTCGCTCTGCCTTATCGCTCTTTTGGCTGCCATGCTGACGATGATCGTTCTTCCAGTCCGTGCGGCCGATGGTCAATTCATCGCCAACAACACACCCGCGTATGTTGCCTCGGCCAAAAACACGGGCGCGGCAAATCCGTCTCAGACGATTGAGGTAAGCATCTGGTTGAACCCGCACAATCGCGCCGCGCTGGATGCTCTGGCCAGCGATCTTTATAACCCCAAATCAGCCAACTATCGCCACTGGCTGAAGAGTTCCGACATCGTCAGCCGGTTTGCGCCCACGGCGGCGGAGGCCAAGACGGTGCAAGAGTTTTTCGAGTCGAACAACTTCAAAGTCGTCAGCGTGGGTCCCAACAATTTTTATGTTCGGGCGCGGGGCACAGTCGCCGATGTCGAAAGTGCTTTTCACGTTCAACTGAATAATTATCAGGTGGGCAGCAAGGAACTGGTGGCGAACGCCAGTGATCCTTACGTCTCCGGGCCTGCAGCGGCGCTGGTGCAAGCTGTTTCCGGACTTGACCGTGGAGCGTTTGATCATCCGCTGGATCTACGGCCTGCCAGCCTGTCCTCAACTTCGCCGTTGAGTCCAGAAAATCTTGGCCGCGCGGCGTCTGCGGCTGATGCCACTTTCTTCCAGTCAGTTTGCTTCACGGGACCGACGACGGAGACCCACACGACCTACGGAAGCTACCCGAAAGCCACTTACAAGGGGAACGGCTATTACTCGCCCAGTCCTGGATGCGGCTATTCACCTTCAAACGTTTACGGTGCCTACAACCTCAACGGGCTATACGCCGAGGGTTACAACGGCGCGGGACAAACCATTGTCATCATCGATTGGTGCGGTTCGCCGACCATCCAACAAGATGCGAACGTCTTTTCCGAACGATTTGGCTTGCCAGCTCTGACGGCAGCAAACTTCAACATCATCAGCGTCGGTGGACCCTCAGCTTGTTCTGGCGTGGATATGGAGATCAACCTTGATGTGGAGTGGAGCCACGCTATCGCTCCCGGTGCAAAGATCGACCTGGTGGTTCCGCCGACAGCGGATTTCGAGGATGTCGATGAGGCGGTGTACTATGCCGCGAATTACGGGCTGGGCAATGTGATCTCCGGGAGCTACGGCAGCCCGGAATTCTTTGTCGATCAAGCCGAGCTGGACAAAGAAAATCTCATCTCGGAGATCGCCGCCGTTTTGGGCATTGCAACCAACTTTGCCTCTGGCGACAGCGCCACCTACTTAACCGAACATCTTCCGCCAACGGTCAGCGTGCCCGCAGATCTCCCTTATGCTACCGGGGTGGGCGGAGTCAGCCTGGCCTTGAATTCGGATAACTCTATTGCCTTCCAGACCGGATGGGAGAGCCAGGTTTCCATCCTGATTGATGCGGGGGTGATTTACGATCCTCCGCGTCCGCTTAACTTCTATGGCTTTGACGGCGGGGCTGGGGGCGGACCCAGCGCATACTTTGCCAAGCCGTCTTTTCAAAAGGGAGTTCCGGGAAAGTACCGCCAAGTACCTGACGTTTCCTGGTTGGCCGATCCCTTTACCGGGGGAGTGGTCTTGATCAGCGAGCCGACGCAGATTCCCGAGCAGATTTGGTACGCGGTGGGCGGGACCAGCCTGTCTACCCCAATGTTCTCGGCATTGTGGGCCATTGCCAATCAGGAGGCGGGAACGGCGCTCGGCCAGGCTGCGCCTTATCTGTATTCCATGCCGTCGACAACCATCACCGACGTCGTCCCTTACCTTCCCGGTCACGATGTCACCGCGGTCATTCAGGACTCGAGCACGGTTACCCATAGCTACAATCCCTCGGAGACGCTGGCAGTCCTGCAGCCCTTGTTCGGCGATTTCTACAGCGCGATCTGGGACGATCCAGCCGCGGAGAATACGGCCCTAACCGTCTCGTTCGGACAAAACTACTA
>JBAVUV010000183.1:0-1949 GCA_049696955.1 Candidatus Sulfotelmatobacter sp.
CGGCGAGAAAGACCGGGCCAGGGTTCAGATTCTTCAGGGCGGCGAGTGCATTTTTCAATCCGGCGCGATCACGTTTCCCGTCGTACGGACTTGGCGGCCCGTAAGGCCGATCCTGGCGAAACGGCAAGTCGCAACGCAGTACAAAAAATCCGGCCTGGGCAAATGCTTCCGCTATCGCCACTAGTAGTGGGGCTTTGCAGTTCGATCCTGCGCCATGCGTGAGCACCAGTCCTTGGCTGTTCGGCTTTGCGGGGCGATGCAGGAAACCGCGCACGAACGGATCGACCGATACGTCGGTATATACCTGCGGAGAGGCTTCGGCGGTCATGCTCATACACCGACCTCTTCCAGCTTCTCGTAGACCTTCAAGATTTTTATTTCGTTTCCCAGCCGGGCCCAGCAGCGCAGTAGTTCAGGATCCTCCTGGGCGGTGCTACGAGCCTGCTCGGAGCTCCAGTAGCGCAAGAGCACGTAGTGAGAATCGCTGCTGCGATAAAGAAGATCGCGGCCGTAGTGTTTTCTGGAGACGATGGTTTCGAGCTCGCGCATGGTCTCGAGCGAAGCCGCCTCCATGTCAGGCAGAGGTTCCCAGATCGCGATGGATAAATACTCCTGCGACATACCCCGCGATTATAGCTTCTGGGAGCGGTTGTGGCGCTTGCCTTTCACGTGAGCTGCGGTCACCTCTTCGGTGGTGACAGTGTGCAGGCGCATGAAGTTGGTGGATCCGGACGATTGGCGCGTTCCCGCCACTACGCCGAGCACGTCGCCGGGCTTGAGCAAACGGCGGCCGAGTAATTCTTTCTCCGCGACGGTCACCATCTGTTCAGCCGACAACGCTGGCGCGCATTTCATGGGATGGGCCCCCCAGTAAAGGTTCGTGCGCTGGGCGACGGCAGCGTTGGGAGTGAAGGCGAAGATGGCGGCCTGAGGCCGGTATTTGGAAATCATGCGCGCGGTGTTGCCCGTCTCAGTGAAAACAGCAATTGCTCCCATGGGCAAGTCTTCGGCGGCATGCGCAATGGACTCGCAAATCGTTTCGGCGATGGAGAGGCCATGACGGTCGCGGCGGCGGCGCTGGGTGAATTCTCCCATGTTGCTTTCAGCTTCGATCACGATGCGGGCCATCATGGCAACCGCTTCGCGCGGATAGCGGCCACTGGCGGTTTCCGCGGAGAGCATGACCGAATCGCTGCCGTCGAAGATGGCATTGGCCACGTCGCTGGCTTCGGCGCGCGTGGGGCGCGGATTCTCGATCATCGACTCGAGCATCTGCGTTGCGGTGATCACCGGCTTGCGCCATTGGGCGGCGCGGCCGATGACATGCTTCTGAATGACCGGGACTTTTTCCGGCGCCATTTCTACGCCTAGGTCGCCGCGCGCGACCATGATGCCATCGGAGGCCTCCAGAATTTCGTCGATATTGTCGATCGCCTGCGGCTTCTCCAGCTTGGAGATGAGCGGCGTGTCGTATCCCAGCCCGAGTACGATTTGCCTGACCATGTTTACATCGGCTGCAGTACGAACGAAAGAAAGGGCGACTGCATCCACACCATGCTTGAGGCCGAATTCCAGGTCTTTGCGGTCCTTCTCGGTGAGAGCGGGAATCGATAACGCGGTGCCGGGAAGGTTGATGCCCTGATGCTCGCCTAACGTGCCGCCATTTAAAACGTCGCAGACCACATCTTTGCCGCGGATGATACGTACTCGGAGTTCGATCAATCCATCGCGCAAAAGAATACGCGCGCCTACGCTGACCTCGCGGGCAAGATCCTGAAAAGTTGTGGAGATACGAGTGGGCGTGCCCGTAATGTCGCGGGGAGTGATCACCACGGTTGAGCCGCTTTTCAGCACGATGGGTTCGCGGCGTGCCAGGCGTCCGGTGCGGATTTTGGGGCCTTGCAGATCCTGCAGAATACATATGGTGCGATTTTCTTTTTCGGCTGCGC
>JBAVUV010000184.1:0-9059 GCA_049696955.1 Candidatus Sulfotelmatobacter sp.
ATTCGCGGTGGTCCTGAACGATATACCCCGGATCATCAGCAGCCTTGCGAACCCTGGTTATTCGTATTGCGCGACGACGCTGAGAACTACTTCGTCCCAATGCCTCGCGAACTGGGTTTGAACGGCAGCTTTGCCGTCTTCAAAATGATCGAAACTGACGTGGTTGGATTCGAGGAGTACCTGCAATCGCACAAGGATAAGATCGATCCCGAATTGCTGGCCGCAAAAATCTGCGGACGGTGGCGCAATGGTGTTCCTCTGGCGTTGTCGCCAGAAACAGATAACCCGCAAGGCGGTATTCAACCGGAGCAATTGAACGATTTCGGATACGTGAATGCGGATGGGTCAGGCGATCCGAGGGGACTGCGCTGTCCCGTGGGGGCGCACATGCGCCGTATTAATCCGCGAGGTCAGCCAGTCGAAGGCCAAGGTGAACCCGGCGGCAGCAACAACACGCACCGGTTGATTCGCCGGGGCATGCCGTACGGGCCGACCTATGATCCGAAGCAACCCTATGATGGCATCAAGCGTGGGCTGCTTGGCTATTTCATCAACTCCAGCATCGAGAATCAATATGAGTTCGTGCTGGGGCACTGGGTTAATGACAGTGCATTCGCCGGCGCGGTCCGGCTACCCCCTGCATCGAAGGATCCCATGATCGGCACGCAGGACCCCGCGGAAAGCATTTTTGTGATCCCCCAGGAGAACGGCGCGCCACCAATCAAAATCACAGGGTTCTCAACTTTCATAACGACGAAAGCTGCGGCCTACTGCTTCTTGCCGAGCATCACCGCACTCAAGTTCATCTCGCAACTGTGACGAGTTGAAGGAGGGCTCGTCCCCATGCTGTTTCTAACCAGATGGTTCGGAGTGACCGCCAGCGACGCCGATAGGAATCTCGACCGGGAAAAGGCTCAGATCGAAGAGATAACCGAGCTAAGCCTTCTGCTGCAGGAAAAATCTGCCGCCAAACAGAACCGGCCGCTCGGTCGCGGAACGCATGTGAAGGGTGTCAGCGTCCGAGGGCAATTTGAAGTCTTGGATGTTACGGCCGGACGCGATTACGGGCTGGGGATGCGGCTGGCAAAAGGCATGTTCGCCAAGCCTGGCGTATATCCAGCGATTGTCCGGTTTGCGAACTCGGATCCGAGTAACAATTCCGATTTCAAGCCCGACGTTCGATCCATGTCGTTCTCGGTCGATCTAACGCGGGAGGGAAGAGCAACTTTCGACGGGTCTCCCAGTCGGCAGGATTTCTCACTGCAAAACACTAAGACTCTGCCTATCAATGACGCGAGCGCGTTCCTGGCGATGGTCAAGGTTCTTTCGGCGCCAGACCCGCTCGTTGCCCTTTGGGACTTACCTTTCAAGGACAAGCTAAGAGTGTCGAGAATACTGACATTGGTGCAATTTCAGTTTCATCAAACCATCAAACCCTATCAGCAACTGCGCTATGGCAGTAACGTGCCGTTTCGTCACGGACCGATCGATGTGGTGAAGTATTCGGCGACCCCTTCCCCGGACAATCCGGCTGGCCCTTTGCAGAGAAAGAAACCGAACGGCCTGCAGGACGAATTGGTTCGCCACGTTGAGGAAGATAGCAAGATGAGCAGTTTCGATTTTGGAGTGCAGTTTCTGGACACGAAGAGGATGACATATTGGGGTAAGCGTCGAGACGCTAACTTCTGGATCGAAAACGCGAGCATCGAGTGGAACGAGGGGGAGGCGCCCTTTCACCCGGTTGGACGCCTGACGCTTTTGGCGAAATCTCACCTTCAACAGGAAGCCGCCGACGCGACTTATATCGATGTCACCGGAAACTCGACCCCTGACAGCACGCCTCTTGGAAGCATCAATCGCGCCCGCTGGCATGCGGAAGTAGCCAGCAGAAAAGCGCGCATGGAAGCGGCAAACAAACGACAACCTGGCGCGCCGTCTTATGCGCGGTCGGCCTGAGAGCTGCAAGGGACGCGAATGCGGATGGGCTCGTAGAGTCTGCCATATCAATGCTGATTAGGACCGCCGCGCGGACCCACTAAAGCGTGCGCGCGGCGAGCCGGCAATACAGTCGTCCTGAGCAGACTTGATCAAGCAGTTCTCGCCCTGCACACGTCCCTGGTTTATTACTTGTCCAAATAATTCGAAAACAATAGTCTTCCACGTGTACGGTAGCGTACAATGATATGTAACTTTCGCGACGTTTCCCAGCCCGGGGCTTCCCATGCCACTGCCTCGCAGTTCGTTGACGGAAAATTGCCGCATCCCGAAGCCAAGCATGCGCTTCGATGTGAAGGTGTTCTTGATGCAGGCGGGTGCGGGCAAGACTATTCATCTCTATAATCCGAAAGAATCCATCTTCTCGCAGGGAGAACCTGCGGACGCTGTTTTCTATCTTCAGAAAGGGCGCGTGAGGCTCAGCGTGGTTTCCAAGCAGGGTAAGGAAGCCACGATCACGTTTCTTGACCGGGGCGATTTCTTAGGCGAAGCCTGCATCGCCTCCGATCAGCCGCTTCGCATGGTAAGCGCCACCGCAATTACGCGCTGCTGCGTCCTGAGGATTGAAAAGGGCCAGTTGATGCGCACGCTCCACGCCGAACATGAGTTTTCGGATCTATTTGTTGCCTACGTGATTGATCGTCACATCCGCACGCAAGCGGATTTGATCGATCATTTGTTCAATTCGAGCGAGAAACGGTTGGCTCGAGCACTTCTGATACTGGCCCGCTTCGGCAAGGAAGACAGATCCGAGGAAGCGATCCCCATTATAAGTCAGGAGACCTTGGCAGAAATGATCGGTACCACCCGCTCGCGAGTGAATTTCTTCATGAACCGATTCAGAAACCTCGGTTTTATCGACTACAACGATGGATCGCTGCAGGTGCACAGTTCGCTTCTGGGGGTGGTCCTGCATGAGTAACGACTCGAATGGGCGACCGGACCGTCCTCGTTCTCGCTTTCAAGGGAGCGAAACCAATCAGGGGTGTGCAATTTTGTACAGACAAAATTTCTTTCTTGTGCATACTGAGGTGGAGAGGTGTGTCATGCCGTGTCTGCTATGCGCGTCAGATAATCAGGAAGAATTCGGTACGGAGATAAACATACATTTCCGCGGGCTCAAGAATATCGACGATCCCGGCGTCTTGTTTTTTCCAAAGGTCTTGGTCTGCCTGGATTGCGGGGCATCGCGCTTTTCTACGCCGGCGGACGAATTGTTGCGCCTTGCGGGATGTGTCGCCACACGTAAAGCTGCAGCCCGAGAGGGCGATATTACAGGTTCCGTTTTGCGCCGCAGGATCACCTTTGGAGCATGACCGTGTTCGTCTACGTAGTGCCGACAAACTGCTTTTCCGAGATAACGGATTCCACAGCAGCTAAGAGTTCGCTTGCGGCTTTGGTTTTCACGACATAACCCCACGCCCCGAGGCCGAGAGCTGTCCGCACTATGTCGGGAGAAGATTCCTGAGTCAAAAAGATTATCTTGGATTCCGGGGCAAGTTTGCGAATTCGTCGAGCGGCGTCGATTCCGTTCAGCGTGGGGAGCCCGATATCAAGGAGAATCAAATCCGGTTTTAGTTCCTCCGCCTTCTGCACCGCTTCCAGTCCGTCGGAGACCTCGCCTATAACCTGCAAGTTGCCCTGCTTCCCCAACGTCGAGCAGATGAATCGTCGAAAAGGTGCGAAATCTTCCACCACTAGAACGCGGAGCAACGACATTCCGGCACCAACCTTTTCCCAGTCGAACCGGACTTTCTCTGTCTCTGCGCTGGGGCGGAGCATTTTTTTCACTCTAAACCATCATCCTCCTTAACTCCAAGTTGTCAATTACCCAAAGGTGGTGCGTTTGACCGAAACAGTTCCGAAATGGGAAGGCCACGGAACCTGCCAAATGACACTGACGGGATATCGTTGGTGAATAAAGCTCAGCAGAAACCCGCAACTATCTCGACAGGGATTTCGTCGCTTCTGGAGGGTTTGCTTTTCTAAAGCCGGTTGCGGGCCGGTTCCGGCCATCGCCGCCGTTAGGCGCTCCTCGAGGCAATCTGAACGGCAGGTTCCGGCGCTCCAAGACTCGCGAGAAATGTCCGTGATCGTTCGCACCATCTCTCACTTTCCTGCTGGTACCCAGGCATTATCGGGAGCTGCGATTTCTGCGTTCGGCACTTCGGTTGTGAGATTGACGCGCTGGAGCCCAGCTTTTGTTTTCGGGATAGCTTGGAAAACTACGTAGTACTGATTTTCGAACATCTTCTGTAAACGCTCCAGGGAGGGTTTGAAACTGACTAGATTCGAAATGCCGAGAGAAAAACAGTCACCGCCGGTTTCGTCTGCAAGCTTAGTCAGTCCGGAAAGGCCGATTTGCAGATCCCAGGAACTTCGGGCGGCTCGTCCGACGCCCACCGCGTACAGTGAGTAGACAAGCACATTGTAGCGTTGGCTGATCTCGCTCGCCGAATTCACGTCTGGGGTCATGTTGGGCATACTGTGATACACGGAACCGTAGCCGGGACCTAGGCGTGACGCGCCGACTTGGTTTCCGCGGAGCCGGTCAAGGCCGTCAGTGACCATTAGAACTTCGCGGCGTACGTTCTGCTGCGGCCATCCCTTTACTAAACTGATAAGCGAAAGATATGGACTATCCATCGTCGATAAGCTACCCCGAGGCAGGCGGACGGCCTTGGCCGCCAGGTTATGGTCGGGGGTTAAATTCTGAACGATGTTGACGGTGGCATTCGACATGTAGCCGATGGCGATAACAGTTGATGACGGCTGTTCACTTATGAAATTCCGAACATCGTTGAGATTGTTTCCAACGCCGGAGTCGAGGGTATCGTCGATCAAGATAAACAGTTGGAGCGCGGCGTTCTCTCCCCTGGCGGGAATCAATTGGTTCACTTTGAGAAAATCTTTCCCCTGTTTAACTTTCACATCACCTTCCCGGAGAGTCGGAAATTCTTTGTCTGCGCTCACCGCCTCGTTCGTGATTACCAGGTGAACTTGGACGCCCGGAAGTGTTGCTTGCGAGTGCACAGTTGACGGTGTCAGCGCGATGACAAATAAAATACCCAACGAACCGAGAACCGAATTGTATATTTTCATTGATTCCTCCTTGCGGCCTTCGCCGGGAGCCGCCGGCGCAGAAGATCTAACCCGAATTCTCCTGTTTTCTAATACTTGCTGAGATGAAGCACCACTGGCGAAACTGACAGGCCTTACTGCCAGCTAACGGAGGGTTTCCTTAGCAGCTTTGGGTATTCTGCGTTATCTGCGGCAATGGGGACCTTCAGGTCGGCGTCTTTCCGGAGGGTGAGGAAATCCTTATGTCAGTGTGGGTTCGGGCTAGGCGACCTATGTAGGCTCGCGAATCCGTTCCTCAGATTTCCCGACGCAACTGACACTATTACCAGTACTCGGTGAAGTGCCCTCGTCCTACCATCAACTGTGACCCAATCCCATCCCGCGGCCCTGCAAACCATCTCGCGCTATCGTGTCCTGGAGGAACTAGGGAGCGGTGGCATGGGAATAGTTTACAAAGCCCAAGATAATGAGCTCGGCCGGTTTGTTGCTTTAAAGTTTCTGCCTGAGGATGCAGGACAAGACTCGCATGCTCTGGAACGTTTTCGCCGCGAAGCACGAGGCGCCTCTGCGCTGAATCACCCCAATATATGCACCATCTACGAAATTGGGAACCACGAAGGCCACCCCTTTATCGCGATGGAGTACCTGGATGGCGTAACGCTGAAATATTTGATCTCCGCCGGCACGCTGGATACGGAGGGTATTGTTGCAATAGCTATCGAGGTTGCCGATGCTCTCGATGCTGCTCACACCGAGGGCATCATTCATCGTGACATCAAGCCCGCCAACATTTTTGTCACGAAGAGAGGGCATGCCAAGATTCTCGATTTCGGGTTGGCGAAGAGTGTGGGCCGAGAGAGCGTCGCAAGCCAGATCGCTGCCCAGGCTACACAATCTCTTTCTTACGTTCCCGCAGAACACCTCACTAGCCCAGGTATAGCTCTCGGAACTGTGGCCTACATGTCCCCCGAGCAAATAAGAGCGAAGGAATTGGACGGTCGCACGGATCTGTTTTCTTTCGGTATAGTCCTCTATGAGATGGCGACGGGAAGGCTGCCCTTTCAAGGAGGCAGTTCGGGTCTTATTACGGAAGCCATCCTCAACCGGAATCCGGTGGCTCCCATACGAGTCAATCCCGAAATTCCTCCGTCGCTTCAAGCGGTGATCCACAGAGCGTTAGAGAAGGACACCAACCTGCGCTACCAGCACGCCTCCGACATGCGGGCTGAGTTGCAGCGGCTAAAGCGAGACACCGACTCAGGCCGGACAGTTGCGGAGGAAGAAACAGGACCGGTACCGATGCCAACTACGAGTCGTTTATCCTCGACCCTCAAGCCGAGAACACGGACTTTTTCTGTGCAAACGGCTGCCCTGCGTCCACCGCGAGTCTCCAAGAACATTGACTCGATTGCAGTTTTGCCCTTCGAAAACGGTGGCGGCGACCCCGAGCGCGAATACCTCAGTGACGGGATCACGGCGAGCCTCATCAACATCTTGGCGACGATACCGAAACTGCGAGTGATGGCGCAGAGCACGGTATTCCGGTATAAGCGACGGGAAATTGACCCCCAGGCTGTCGGTCGCGAGCTTAATGTGCGCGCCGTGCTCACAGGGAGAATAATGCAGAGCGGTGGCTCTTTGCGCATTGGGACCGAATTGGTCGACGTAGCCACAGGATCTCAATTGTGGGGCGCGCAATACGACCGCAAACCTGGCGACATTTTCACAGTCCAAGACGAGATTTCCTACGAGATATCCGAGAAACTGCGGTTACAGTTGTCTCGGGCAGAAAAGCAGCGACTAACAAAACGCCACACCGAGAATGCCGAGGCGTACCGGCTTTACCTGAAAGGCCGTCATCACTGGAATAGGTGGACCGAAGAAGGGTTCCACAAGGCGGTCGACTATTTTCAGCAGGCCGTCGAGAAAGACCCGAGCTACGCTCTTGCCTACACTGGTTTGGCCGATTCCTACGTGCTCCTTGGATGGAACAGCTATCTGCCGCCGCAGGAAGTTTTCCCTAAAGGAAAAGTGGCAGCGATGACTGCCCTGAGGCTCGACCCAGATCTCGCCGAAGCCCACGTGCCGTTTGCGGCTCTGTTGTGGCTTCATGATTGGCAGTGGGAAAAGGCTGAGACAGAGTTCAAGCGCAGCCTCGAACTCAGTCCCGCCTACCCAACTGCGAACCACTGGTTCGCCGAGTATGTAATGACAATGGGGCGGCACGGAGACGCTATGGCCAAAATACAGGACGGCCGGGAACTCGATCCATTGTCGCTCATTATCAACGTCGCAGTCGGATGGAGCTTCTACTTTGCCCGCCGATACGACGAAGCCATCGAGCAACTCCGGCGAACTGCAGAATTGGACCCGAATTATTCCGTCACATATTGGATTCTTGGTTTGTTGCTGAGGAAAATAGGTTGCTGCAAACTGGCCATTGCCGAGGGTGAGAAGGGAGTGAAGTTGTCCAGCGGCAGCCCTTTGATGTGTGCGGCACTCGCGCAGACTCTCGCTGCAGCCGGAAGGACAACAGAAGCCTTTCGAATGCTCGATGATCTGACAAACTTGGCGAAGGAAAAGTATGTCGCGCCGTACTTCCTCGCCGGCATCCACATCGGATTGGGAGACAGCAACCGCGCGATGGAATACTTGGAGAAATCCTATGAAGAGCACTCCCATTGGCTCCTCTATCTGCATATAGATCCGAGCATGGACGGTTTGCGGGACGATCCACATTTTCAAGATCTGCTGCGGCGTGTCGGACTCCCCGCCCTCACGGCCGCGACCCGCACAAAAGAAGGCACGCGGGAATAATCACTGACGCCAAAGGTTGTACCGCCTCAGAGTTCGCGCACGGAGTCGGCATCTCTCAATTTGCAAGAGGAGTGCCGGTCGAAATTCGAGAGACCTTAGGTGGGCAGACGAGTTTATTAGTTGGATCCGAGAAAGACGCGGTCGGCAGTCGCAGAGGTTCCCCTTGTATGCCGGATACGGGCAAGCACTCCGGCTTTGCGTCTCTGAGGCGACTCCTACAATAGAAATAAATTAAGAGAGACGAATGTTTAAGCGGCGACGATGTGGTGTTTAATCGCGTACTTGACCAGTTCGGCGGTGCTTTTGGCGCCCAGGACTTCCATCATGCGGTATTTGTGATAGGCAACTGTTCTGGTCGACATGTGCAAGATCGTGCTGACTTCCTTCATTACTTTTCCTTCCGCGAGCAGCTGCAGCACTTCACGCTGCCTCTCGGTCAGACGTTCGGCTTCGGCCACCATCTGCTTATCTTGGTTCCGCAAGAAGTTAATGGTGTCTTTCGATAGGGCCGGCGACAAATACGATTTGCCTCGCAAGACGTCGCGAACTCCAAGCACCAACTCAGCAGCGGCACAGGTTTTGAGCAGGTACCCATTGGCTCCGCGTCGGAAAGCTTCAGCGGCAATTTCGATGTCCGGATTCATTGTCAGAAAGATCAGCTTGACGACGGGCAACATCTCTTTTAACTGCCGCCCTGCATCCAGGCCATTTAAGATGGGCATGGCGACGTCAACCACAACCACGTCCGGCTTCAATTCGCCGGCGGCGCGCACGAGAGCGTGACCATCGCTAACCGTGCCAACCACATCAAACTCAGCTTCGAGAAGCTTCTTGCATAACTCGGCAACCAGAGTATGATCGTCCGCAATCAGAATACGGGAGCGGTTGGTCATGCAAAGCACTATAGCACAGCCTACTCGTGACCTCGCAGTGCATCACGTTGCCGGTGTCGTGCAATTTCGGGAGGGGACTCTCACTGAGCCGAGTGGGCTTCAATGTTGAATATGCAAAGTTCGAATATGCATTTCATGCCCGATCCAATCTTTCAGATAAGTGCCCCAGCGCATCGACAAAAATGCGCGCCGATATTAGCCTGCCACAAAAGCTCTTCTCCGCCTAGAAGGGGCGGCTCTTATGACTCAGTCAACATCTTCCCCCAATGGTCC
>JBAVUV010000185.1:0-1955 GCA_049696955.1 Candidatus Sulfotelmatobacter sp.
ACTGTAACTCCGCAATCAACCGATCCAAAGCCTTCGTGTAGCGATTTCAGCGGCCCATCAGCGCCGCCGGCGGGTCCCATCAATTATCGGCAACAAGCTCAGAGCAACAGTCAGAAATCTTTGCCAAGTTTGTATCAGGCGTTCAAGACAGGTGGAACACAGGATTTCAAGGGAAACTCTGCCTTGGCAACCGAACTAACCAAGTCAACGCAGGAAATTTCAATTTCGGTGCAACTATGGCTGCCATGGGTGAAACTCTAAGCGGTGCCGCATACTGGGCCGGAGTTGGTGCCGAAGCAAGCAATGCGCAAACCCAGGTGAATTGGGCAATGGGTCAGTCAGCGTACATGAACGGACAATACGGAGGACCCTCTGCCCCAGCGAATAATCCTCCGCCTCCGTCGTCAACCGTTGGCCCCGGTTCACCGGGCTCTCCCGCCTATGCCCCCAACACTGGTTTGATGAATCAGGGCGACCAAGACGCCACAAACGAAAACCAGGCTGTGGCCCTTGGTTTTGTTTGGTACTCGATGGGGTGCACTCAATGATCGGTAAATTTATCAAGGTTGGGGTCTGGGGAGCTGTTATCGTGGTCGCAGCTTTCATCCTCTTGCTCGTCGCATTGTTCGTGGACTGGGGAAGATCATCGGCTCGCCGAGACCAGGACTCCGTTGTTCAAAAGAAGGCATCTCCTGATGGAAAATTGATTGCCGAAATCCGTAGAGCAACGACGGGAAGGTGGGAAGGACCTGACACCCTGTATGTTGCAATGCGCTCCGCCTCAGACACGGAGGGCTATCGAGTCTATGCCAAGACATACGAGTGCGACGATTTCAGCGGGTTCGGTCTGGAGTGGAATAGCCCGAGTCAACTCACGGTCACGTACGGCGAGTGCCATGAATCGAAGTTCAACAGTCCAACCGAATTCGCGCAGGAAAACAAGGTCTCAAAGAGTGATAGCACTTGGCATAACGTTACGATTCGTTACGTCGACAGTCACCACGTAGCAACTCGTTAGAGTGGCCAGCGACCCTGCATCTATGACGTTCTCAGCTGTTTCCGTTACCACCGTATGTTTCTCGCGACCCCATTCTACCGGCAAAGAACGCGACTCCGAATCCAACCTCGATAATTTCGAGGCCCGCTACATGGCCAGCACCCTTGGTCGCTTCATGTCGCCTGACCCCGGCAACGCAGGAGCCGACGCCACGAATCCCCAGAGTTGGAATATGTATAGCTATGTTCTCAACAATCCGCTCGGGTTCATCGATCCGACGGGACTGTATTGCCTCGACCAGAACGGAAACGAGATGCTGGACGATAGCCGCCAGCCACTCTACGGCAATGAAGCTGACTGTGCGACTAACGGCGGACTATGGGTGACGGTCGACGGGCAACCCAACCAGAATTCCAGCGTGACGATCAATGGCGACACCGGTGAAGTTGATTATTCCGCCGACCTCGTAGGGCTTCCCGTGAATCAATCACAGCCGCAGAAATCGTATGCTCAATGCGTAAAGGAGGGCGGCGACTTCTTTAGCGCGCAGCACGGTCTACAGTCTCTTAGCGGAGGGCGTTTAGGAAACGGGTGGTTATCAAGCGCGTTTTTGGGCAACACCTTTTCTGGCCTGATTCAGGCTGGCCAGGATTTTTCGCGTCTCAGTTGGGCGGGCTTAACGAGTGGAACTAAGGATGCTACGCAGGTCGCTGTGAGCAGTGACGCGGCGGTCAACGCCGCTGACAACGCGGCGCAAAGTATTCCTAATGTGGCGGTGTCCGCGACGGTGGCTGCATCGGCCGGGATTGAGACTCCAACCATTCAAGCGTCAATCAACGCGACAGCAAGGATTGGCGGAACGCTGCCTATCGGTTCTGCGGCCCGAGTTGCGACAGGCGCTTTAAAGGTGCTGGGTCTGGTAAAGACGCCGGTGGATGCTACAGCTACGATATTTGCC
>JBAVUV010000186.1:0-2634 GCA_049696955.1 Candidatus Sulfotelmatobacter sp.
ATATCAACCAAATATATATTGAAGCGACACCGAATGCGACCGCCAATGATCTGCAAAATCTCCACCTTCTTGTTAATGGCTCGCCCTTCGGCCAAACCGTCAGCTCAGTAGCAGCTGGGTCAATATACAAGTTCATAAGCAACGGGACCTTCGTCACGGTCCCCGCAAATGGCACCGTGAATTTTGATGTCTATGCTGACACGCTTTGGACGGATTCCGGTAGCCTCGGAATACGGTGCGCTGACGCAGTCCACGAGTAACGACACGACGACGGTGCAGGGCACGCTAGCGGGCGTGCCACTGGTGCTGATGCAGAAGGGTGCGATGACCGAGTGCTCGACCCGGCTGCTGGCGCTGACACCATGTATTCATCAGAACCTGCTGAAGTGGATGTCGCGTACGTCATATTCGGTATCCTTTGCGACGCTGGCGAGTTCGGCGCTAACGACGAGCTCTTCAACATCCTCGGCGACGAGCACAACAGCATCGGCGACGAGCTCGACGAGCACTTCGGGCGGCGTGAATGCTTACAGCTTCAAGGCCGTGCTGGTGCAGGGAGCGCTGGATAAGTCGGCGTACAGCAGCGCGGACACGCAGATCTCGAATGCGGCGGCTGTGGTTGCAGTGCAGGCGGCGCAAGGCGCGTTAAATGCGAACGAGATGGCAAATGCCGCCACGTTTGTTCCCTTCCTGAAGGTACAGGCGGCTGCGTTGCGCGCGACGGCGAAGACGGGAAATCGCGCTGCGGTCGTGGCGCAGTGGCGCGCGCTGGCGAACCAGCTGGTAAGTGTGCTGGGTGTGCCGGTTACGGTGACGCCGGACGCGGCGGCAAACTCGCCGGTGCTGCAAAACGCAGTGAAGCTAGCGATTGCGTACACAAGCTATTTGGGGACTGAGGATGCAGTGGGTCTGGCGAAAATGCTGGCCGTGCCGCCGGTGCTGTCGGTTGAGTTCGACCAGAACCGCCCGATCTCGGCTCCGGAGGATTCGGTCTTTCGCTTGATCTTCCAGAAGACGTACAATCCGGTGACCCTGACGGTGAATGGAGCTGTGTCGATCTATGACTCGGCGCAGCCGAATGTGCCGGGCGCGGGCAGGCTGCGGGATTCTCAGTTCGCGGCGGAAGTGGCGCATCCGTTCACACTCTCGATTCCGGGCTCAACGACAACGAACTTTACCGTGAGCGGTGCGTTTTATGACCAGTATCAGAGTAGTCCGGCGATCTTGAACGTGACACCTGGAGCTCCGGTGGACGGGGTGACGTTTGTCAACCTGCCCTCGACCGCGACTCAGGTTTACGGAAAGACCGGCAACATCGCCATCGGGCAGTTGAAACTTACGGCAAGAGGCGGATCGGCAGTGACAGTGCCGCTGAGCATGACGTACTCGAATCGGACGGAGCTGATTGCGAAGCCGACGTGGAAGGCACAGATCGGAGTGAGCTATGACTTCGATTCGCTGTTTGGGAAGTAAGAGGCCGCAGGGAGGGCACGGGGCCACCGACAAAAAGAAAAGCTCGGGTCCAATCCGGGCAGTCGGCGATACTTCCATCGACTCAAAATGGAGGAGAGTTTACCTACGTCGCCTAGACAGCGGGGCATCTGAGTCACCCTATAGCACAGAAAAGCCTGGTCGCTTAGTCCTAGAGATCAGCGCCGTGAATAGGTATTTGTTCGAGAAGGAACTGACCTGCGGTAATAAAGCGAGCTCTCATTCCTCGACGGGTACGGGCAGCAGGTATTGGGCACAAGTTGCATTAGAACGTATTGACAGGATCGGCTGGCACCGGCGGGCCAGGCCTGGTTTACAACTTGCGTCTGAGCGAGGATATTTCTCTACTGTTCTTGCGTTTATTAGTAGATGATGACGAAAGCTGGGACAAGCAATGTGGATGCTTGAAAGCTTGCTGACACGTCGCAAGCAATGTCTAGTTGCCCTAATGGCAGCGGGAAGTTTAGTACCCGTGGCTCTGTCTTCTCAGACTCCACAAATCGTGCCATCAGATGCCACAGCTTCTTCAAGCACTAGCACATCCCGGTACCTTCGCGTCACGATAAATCCTTCAACGGCTAATATTGTCGAGGGGGCCGTTTACGGATTAGATGCCGAACTTGATAATGTTTCGAATGTACCTGTCATAGTGCAACTTAGCAACCTTCAACTCGCAGTACAACCTGAACTTGCTCCTGCAGATTTCTCTTGCACGTGGTTTTATGACGCTTCCACAAACGGGCTCGCCTCAATTGCCATGTTACCAGGGGACCACTTCACCGTTTTCTTCGATACCGGCGCGAAAGCCAATGCGCAGGCACTGAAAGACGATCCTGTATGTGCAGCGAACTTTTGGAGCCGCTTGCGAAGACGGCTGGATTTCGTGCCGGGCAACTATTCATTCGTCGTAATTGGAAAGTTCACGTTTACCCCGCCTACGCCAATCGGCACTGCGTCAGGCTCCGCACCGCCTGATCCTGGCGGTTCCGCAAAGCCCGAAGAACACTATTTCGCTCAGACTGCCAGCCTCCCAGTCAGCATCGATCAGGCCCAGATAATTCTATATGCTGGTCTTGGGGGACTCCTCGCCTTTCTCGTGATGTCGTTTCGCCGTGCGAATACGCTCTCGGAATATGCTGGGAC
>JBAVUV010000187.1:0-4360 GCA_049696955.1 Candidatus Sulfotelmatobacter sp.
GCTTTGGCGCAGCAACAACAAGCGCAGGCGGCGGCAGCAGCGGCACAGCAAGCGGCGAGCCTGGCTGACCAGCAGCGGCAGGAAGCGATTCAGCAAAAAGAAGCAATGCGGGCGCGCTTGCTGGCGCAGCTAAATCAAGTCTTGCAAACACGAGATACGGCGCGCGGGTTGATCGTCAGCATGCCGGACGTGTTGTTTGCCTTTAACAAATACGAACTGAAACCGGAGGCGCGGGAGAGGCTGGCGAAGATCTCCGGCATTGTGCTGGCTTATCCGGACTTGAAATTGCAGATTGAGGGCTACACGGACTCGATCGGCAGCGATGAATACAATCAGACGCTTTCGGACAAACGGGCTGAAGCGGTGCGCGATTATCTGGTGAGCCAGGGAGTATCGATGAATAACGTTTCCGCGCAGGGAATGGGAAAGGCCGATCCGGTGGCCGATAACAGCACGGCGGCGGGACGGCAGTTGAACCGCCGCGTAGAGATGATCGTATCGGGCGACGTGATTGGGAGTCAGATAGGACCGGCTGGAGGACAGGGACCGGGAACGCCGAATCCTCAGTAAAGTTTGAGCGCCTTCTCGCCGCGTTGGCCGCTCCCTACGCGGGCCTACGCAATGTGCGCTTGTGGGACCGCCATTCAACAATTCTCCTAAGACTGTGCGTTGTAGTATTTGCGAGAAATTCGTGACCCTTGAATCTGCCAGGGCGGATGAATACGGAAGAACGATTCATGAAGAGTGTTACACGCTTAAGATGAAATTGAAGCGTGCCACTAGCCCTCCAGCCGCATAACGAAGGTAACAGCGCTTCGCTTTCGGCTACAGCTCTGCGATCCGTCCCATGGTTTGTCTTTTTCCTTCTCTCGTCTCAGAGAGCGGGTTATAGTTTGTTCCGGATTGCTAAGTGCCGCGCTCGCGGCCGGATCGTTTTCTTATTCCCTGGGTTGCAAATTGGACTTCCCCCACACACATCGTTATGCGGCGTGTGCGTGAAGGACGAACCAGAAGGAAGTTGAAAGTGACAGGAATTCGGATTATTTCGCCTGCGGACAATGCAAGTTTTCGCATTGAGTCGGGCACCGCGGCGACGGGCGCGCAAATGCCGGTGATCATGGCTGAAGCAGGAATTACGGGCGTGACGCCGGACCCTAGCTCGAGCACGAGATTCACCTGGCTGGTCAAGATTCATTTTCAATGCTCGGATTGCAGCAATGGATTCGATAAGGAAATCACGGACCAGTTTCAGCTAACGAGCATGGGGGGGAAATGTGCAATCAAGTTTCCGCACGTGCGCGGCGGAGATTTAACTATTACGGTAAGTGCCGACCTGGCGACGGGCTCCTACGAAAAGATCAGCAAGGGCCTGAAGATTCGGGGCGTGAATCCTGCGCGGCACGAAATCAACGCCGCTTGCGGAATAGAGGCGTTGCAGAAAATCTGTTGCCAGGAGAGCCGGCGTCGACAGTTCGATGCATCTGCGGAAACAGGCGTCGCCGATTGCCCCCTGTTCAGTCAGGATGGGCTGGGAGGTGTGGGATTGATGCAGATCACCAATCCTGCGCCGACGGACGACGACCACTGGGATTGGAGGGCGAACATCAGCCACGGCGTGCAGATTTTCAACAGCAAGCGAGCCACGGCTAGCCGATATCCGGCCGCAGTGCGAGGCTCGGCAGCATTTCGAGAACTGGTGCAGCGCTTTAATGCTGGGCGCAATCCGCCAGTTCATGTTGTGCTTCCGGATTTCACTCCGGAGCAACTGGAACTTGACATGATCCGCGGGTACAACGGGTGGGCCGGGAGAGATGCGTTCGGCCATGTCCTGCACGAGTTTCGCGTGCCGCTGGATGCCCAGGGAAATTTGCAAGTAAATGTGGATGCTGACAATCGCGGCCTGATTGTCTGGGAGCAAGTTCCTGCCGTGGCTCGACCCCATGGCCCGGGCAGTTGGGGCGACCCGAATTACGTGGCGAATGTGCAGGCGCAGATCCCGTGAGAGTGCCGTCTTTTGTTGTGAGGCTGCTGCTGTGTATGGCGGTCGGTTGTGGCGGATGCCGGGTCGCGGCCACGCAGGTATCACGATCGTTCCGCGGAGATTGGAACGAACACAAAGCGGAAGCCATCGCGCTTCAGATCGCCCGATCATGGACGAGCCTAGCGCGGCACCATTCTCCAGGGGCCTCGGAAAAACTGACGCAGTATCAGGTTTACGCCTTTCTGCCATTCGATAAAGTTGGAGTCCAGCGATGGCTGGTGCTGGTAGCGCAATCTCCGCCGGATAACAACTGCCACGCTTGTTCGCCCGTTACCGGTGGGATTATCTTCACGCGCAAGGGCGAGGCTTTCGACGCCGACTACGATCAACCGGAAATCGTGAGTCTAGGCGGTTGGGGAAGCCCTCCGCAAGGGCGGTTGCAGGCACTGGGGCCGGGCAAGCCTGGCGTGGTGTTCGAGGTTGATGGCATGGGGCAGGGTTATGCTGGAAAGACTTTGACGTTCGTGGCGGAGGTTGATGGCAAGCTGAAGAGGGTGCTCTCGCTGCAAGTTGCAGGCTCGAACGAAGCGGCGGACTTGCCGGAAGAACAAACTTTCCGATGGGATTCGCTGCTGGAGTTCGATCCGCGCACGGACGGCGGATATTCGGATATTCGCGTGAAATCCCGCGGGACCAGGGAAGTTGAAGAGTCGGGAGCGCAGCGGGTTGAACCGTATTCTTCGACTGTGATCTACCGCTTCGAGGACGGAATTTACAAGCCGCTAAAATGATTAATGGCCTGTTTTGCTTGTGATCTCAGGCCTTAAACCTTACGACGCTTTGCTACAATCCTTCATATGAAACCAGAAACTTCATTCCTCGATGTGCCTGCCGCGATCGAGGAGATCCGCGCGGGGCGCATGATTGTGGTGGTGGATGATGAGGATCGCGAGAACGAAGGCGATCTTACGCTGGCTGCCGAGAAAGTTACGCCGGAAGCCATCAACTTTATGGCGAAGTATGGACGGGGGCTGGTTTGCCTGGCGATGACGGAGGAGCGGCTGGACCATCTGCGACTGGGGCCGATGTCGGCGGAAAATACTTCGCAATATGGAACGGCTTTTTGCGAGGCGATCGATGCGAGAGAGGGTGTGACGACGGGAATATCGGCGTATGACCGGGCGCGCACGATTCAGGTGGCAATTGATCCAGCGACCAAGGCATCGGATTTGGCGAGGCCGGGACATGTGTTTCCGCTGCGCGCCCGAAAGGGCGGCGTGTTAGTGAGGGCGGGACAGACCGAGGCTTCGGTCGATTTGGCGCGGCTGGCGGGATTGATCCCCGCTGGAATTATTTGCGAGATTATGAAGGATGATGGGACCATGGCGCGGGTTCCGGATTTGATTGAGTTCTGCCGCGAGCATGGGCTGAAGATGCTGACGGTGGCGGAGTTGATTCGCTACCGCATGGCGCATGAGCGCTATGTACATCGCGTGGGTGAGGCGCTGGTGGAGACGCGGTTTGGGGAATTCAGGCTGATTGCTTATGAGAGCGAGGTGGATGGTGGAGAGTCGCACGTGGCACTGATTAAGGGAGAAATGCCTGGAGGGGATGTCGAGGACAGTGATGCACCGGTGCTGGTACGCATGCACGCGCATTGTCTAATGGGTGACGTGTTTGGGTCGACTGCATGCGAGTGCCATGCCACGCTAGAGGGCTCTTTGCGGCAGATTGCTCAAGAGGGGCGCGGAGCCTTGATTTATCTCCATCAAACTTCGCAGGGCTTTTCTAAGGAAAAAGTCGGCGAGCGGACGGCGCTGACTTTTCATAAGGGACGGAGAGTGCCGTCGCTGCTGGACAATGAGCGGCAGACACAGCGCGAGATTGGAATTGGCGCGCAGATTCTTTCGGATCTGAATTTGAGCAGGATCCGGTTGCTGACGAATCATCCGAAGAAAGTGGCTGCGCTGGAAGGCTTTGGGATTGAGATTGTCGATCAGGTTCCGGTGGAGATGAGCGTGAATACGAGGTCGTAGGGATCTTTTCCTGCGGACGGATTTTAGCGATTCGTAATTCGACCGCACCGGCTGAAAGTCCGCTTTTATTCTTGAAGGTTCAAGCGGCGATGAATCGCCACTCTTCCAGGGTTGCGCATGCAGCGAATTTTAAGTTGCTATCAGAATGGTTTGCGGACGACGACTTCGCTGTCACGAATGAAAAACTGGGCGGAACATTTTTCTGAGCCGCAGATTACGGGGACAAGGCCGCTGATCTGGCGGCGGGTAATTAATCCGAGCATGCCGCATGACGGGCACGCCAGCACGGCCCAATAGGGGTCTTCTTTTTCGCCGACTTCGCCGGCGTTTTCCAGCACAAAGA
>JBAVUV010000188.1:0-3661 GCA_049696955.1 Candidatus Sulfotelmatobacter sp.
ATACATGCCCGCATCCGCCACGCGAATGATGTCTTCAATGGAGAACCCATGCATCGGAAAACTGGCCACGCCAAAGCTGCCCGTGATGTGATGTTCGCTGAGCATGGGGTCGGTGGTGATCCACTGGCGCAAGCGTTCGGCCAGGACCTCCGCCTGCTCCGGCCCGGTTTCAGGCATCAGAATGATGAACTCATCTCCGCCATAACGCGCCACCACATTCGACTGGCGCGACTTTTGTTCCAGCAAACGTCCCACCCGGGCCAGCACCAGATCACCCTCGAAGTGGCCCATGGTGTCATTCACTTCCTTGAATTTGTCGAGATCGATCAGCACCACGGAGAACGCCCTACCGGAACGCGAAGCGCGCTTCCACTCCGCTGACAAAGCTTCCCAGAAGAAGCGCCGGGTTTTGATTCCCGTCAGGCCATCGGTGATCGATTGCTGTTGCAGCTTCTGAAAGACGAAAGCATTGTGCAGCGCCGTGGCCAGCAGGTCTGCCAGCGTGTTGAGAATCAGAACATCCTGCGGGAAGAAAGCGCTCTCCTTGCGGCTTTCGATATTCAGCGCGCCCAACAAGGTTTCGCCGTAAGTGATCGGAATGCACAGCACCGACCGCGACTCCGGCAGAATCGCACCCATCTGGCCTTCCACGCCATTCTGCACCAGCGCCCGCTCGCCCGTCCGCGCCACGCGCCCCAGAATGCCGATGCCCAGCGGAATCCGCCTGCCCATCGCATGTGCGGTCGCCCCGGCTTCCGCCTTAATTTCAATTTCCTTCGTACCGTAATCAAGCAAGCCGATGCCGATGTGATCGAAGCTGAAATTCTTTTGGATTTCTCCCACGATCTGGCCCAGCATATGCACCGGATCGTCGCTCGAAATTGCGGTGCGCGAGATGTTGTTCAGAAATGCCAGTTGCCGCGAGCGCCTTTGTTCTTCCGCGAACAAGCGAGCATTTTCCACGGCAACCGATACTTGGCCCGCCGCCGTTACCATCACGTCGAGATCGCGCTGTTCGAAGACGTATTCCCGCATCTTGCTCATTGCGAACATCACTCCGGCCGGCTTGCCGCTCAGCAGAATGGGCGCGGCGCACAGACACTTGGCGGGTTGCTCGGGACGGAAGGTAATGCCCAATCGCGCCCGCGTCTTCTCCACGTCGGAACGAATCAGCAAAGGCTGTCCGGTTCGGATCACATATTCGGTGAACGCGTTATCCAATTTGCGCTTTCGCTTGGGCAGGACGAGATCATCCTGTACCTCCAACTCGAAGCAGATTTCATCCCCTGTTTGAAATGCAATGTAGAAATTGCTGTTGTTAAAAATCTGTCCCAGTTCAGCGTGGATGGTTCGCAGCACCTCATCCTGATCGAGCCGCGAACTGATCGCCTGGCCGATCTCGGTCAGCAGTTCATACTCCTGAGTTCTGCGATGAGCGTCGTGCGCGATGAGATAGTTTTCCAGAGTCAGTCCAAGTTGCAAAGCCAGACCCACCATAAGACGCGGACCGGATGTACCAAACGCCTCGCGCTGGGCGTGAGGAAAAAGAATTACGCCGAATGCATGATCACGAGTCTGCAGGCTTACCGCGGTCAGATTACGGATCTGCGCTTTCTCCAGCGCATCCTTGAAGCCGGCGAATGTGCCGACAGACCCAACCGGCAGCGGTTCCGACATATGGCTGACGTCGCGGACCGTGAACAGCCCTCCCTGGCGGTGAGCCCGATCGCAGATATATTCTCCGGCGCCACTGCTGGTTAGAACTTCGAGAAATTCGGGAGAAAATCCGCGCTGCACCGAAGGCAGCAAGCCACGCCAGCGCTCCGCGATATAGATGACCGCACGCCTGGCGGATAGAGCACCCGCCAGCCGTTCCAGCGCGGATTGCATGCTGGGCAGCAAATCGTCAGCCGAGAGAAGCCGCCGCGGATCGGCGCCCAGCGTCGACAGGGCCAGCGTATTTTCCTGCACCGCGTTGCGTTCATTCTCGAACAGCACCATCACCATGGCGATGCCCAGCAGCATCTGCGGAATCGGTCCTAAGACATGGCCCACGCTGCCAAACATTTCCATGCTTGGGCTCCCGGACTGCACGGCGGCCATCAGCACCGCCCAAAGCGCCAGCGAAATGGCCAGGATTCTGAAAGCCGCCGATCCCCGACGATGAGCGTGCAAATAAAAAACCGCCGAACAATACAGCAGCACCGAGCTCAGGAAAATAACGGTCAGGCTCAGAGGCCGCTGGCCTGGCGGCAGCGGACCGGATAACAGAAGCGTCCGCAAATCGATGCAGGCGAAAAGCGTTCCCGTCAAAGCCAGTGCCCCGTCGTACCAGCGAAAGCGGAAAGCGGTCCGCGTGAGCCGGGTGGAGACGAAGATGCTTACTCCCATGGCCACCGAAAATAAGGAACTCGCGAAGAAGGCGGCGAGCGCGGGAGGCCGGTAATAACGAACCGCATCAAGTGCGTAATGGACGGAGTAGCACGCCCATGCGATCTGCCACGCGCGAAAGTAAACCTGCTGGCTCTGCTGATAGAGGTAATAAAAAAGCAGGCACAGTAATAAGGCGACAACGCCGGGGATAATAACGATGCTGGTAGAAATACTGTTCATGGGGCCTGGCTAAGATTTCCGTTGAATTGCCTTGGTGTTACCAGGAGAGAACGGTGGTTAATGTTTTCACATCGGCGGTGCGAACACAATAAGATTTAAGTACAATGCCCATCCACGGGCACTCAGGTGAACTATTTAGCCTGAATGCATCTATCCCATTGGCTTGACGATACTTTTCTCCTCCCCATACCATCAAAGTCTAGCCACTTATGCCCGAAATTGTCGGTCCCCCGTTAACCAAGCCGCGCGTCCGCTTCGCGCCGTCGCCCACCGGGTTTTTGCACGTAGGCAGCGCCCGTACCTTCATTTTCAACTGGCTCTACGCCCGCCACAACGGCGGCACCGTGATTCTCCGCCTCGACGATACTGACGTGGAGCGCAACACCCAGGCCTCGGTCGACTCCATTTTTGAGGGTCTGAAATGGTTGAACTTGAGCTGGGACGAAGAATACAAACAGTCCGAGCGTCTCGATCTTCACCGGAAAATGGCCTGGATGATTTTCGAAAAAGGCCTGGCCTACCGCGACTTCACCCCCACACACTCTGGAGATGCGGAGAAATCCGGCGCACAGGGAACCTGGCTGTTCAATCCTGGCGCGCGCGAACTTTCGCGGGACGAAAGCGATCGCCGGGCCGCCGCGGGAGAGCAGTTCGCGCTGCGTTTTCGCGTTCCGCGCGAGGAGAGCATGTGGGGACAGCCGCCCCTTCGGCAGGCTCAGGGCGGGCTCTGGGCTGTCCGATTTGCCGAAGGCAAATTGTCCGTCCACTTCACCGATGCAGTTTACGGAGAACAAGTCAAAGCGGCCGCCGACATTGAAGATTTTGCGCTGCTTCGCTCGGATGGAATGCCTACGTATCACCTCGCCTCTTGCGCCGACGATGCCGACTTGTGCATCTCCCACATTATTCGCGGTCAGGACCATCTCTCCAACACCTACAAGCACGTATTAATCCTCGAGGCCGCCGGTTACGTGCCGCCGCAGTTCGCGCATCTGCCGCTTCTGGTCGCCCCCGACGGCACAAAGCTTTCCAAGCGTCGCCATGGTCC
>JBAVUV010000189.1:0-9226 GCA_049696955.1 Candidatus Sulfotelmatobacter sp.
GAAGAACTGTATCGCATCGCGGCTCGGGATCCCAATCTGCCGGCGCTTCCGTTTGGCGAACACTCACGGCTCTTCACCCCTGAAAGTTGGGAACGGCTGCGCCACATTGTCGACGAAACGCTGCGAACCGGTGCATCCTACGAACCTGACTTGGAAATGATCAGCCCGGATGGCACCACCCGATGGGTTAGAGCTCGGGGCGAAGCCCGGGCTACAGTGGGCAGGGGCACTCGACTGGTGGGCACGGCTCAAGACATCACCGCTCGCAAGCATGCGGAAGAGGCGCTGCGCGAGAGCGAAGAACGGTTTCATTTGGCCGCTCAAGCTGGAAAGATGTTCGCCTATGAGTGGGATGCTGCCACCGATGCGATTCTGTACTCCGCAGAGGCCGTCGAGATCCTCGGTATCGATGAAACCGCGCAACTGACTGGTCAACAAGGTTTAGCCAGGGTTCACTCAGATGACCGAGAAAGGCTGGTGGCCGCTATCGCTTCACTTACCGCTGAACAGCCAGACCTTCGGGTCAGCTATCGGCTGGTACGTCCCGACAATGATGTGATATGGCTGGAGAGAACCAGCCGGGCGCACTTCGACGAACAAGGGAAGATGCTACGGATCGTAGGCATGGTGACTAACATCACTGAGCGCAAGCGAGTGGAAGAGGCGCTAGAGCGGAGTGATTCGAATTACCGCATGTTTGTTGCGCAGAGTTCGGAAGGCATCTTTTGCCAGGAACTCGAACGCCCCATTCCCCTAGAATTGCCTGAAGACGAACAGGTTCAGCGCATTCTGCACGAGTCTTATTTGGCCGAGTGCAATGACGCAATGGCCCGCATGTATGGAATGTCCCCTGCCGACTTTGTGGGAAAGCCGCTCACGGAAACCTTGGATGCGGACGACCCGGTAAACATCGAATTGACTCGCGACTACATCCGCAGCGGTTACCGCGTGGTGGATCGCGAGTCGCGCGAGGTGGACCCACAAGGAAATCCCAAAGTAATCCTGAACAGCATGATCGGGATTGTCGAAAACAACATGCTGCTGAGGACGTGGGGGATTCAACGAGACATCACCGATCGGCGCCAGGCGGAGCAAGCCCGGATGAAGGCTGAGCAGGCGCTTCGCGAAAGCGAACAACGGCTTCGTCTTGCTACACAAGCCGGAAAGATGTATGCGTACGAATGGGACGTCGCCAGCGACATCGTCGTGCGATCCCAGGAAAATGCGAGTGTCCTCGGCTTCAGCGATCCGGTGCAGCAGCTTACCCGGCAGCAAATAGTGAACAGAGTCCATCCTGATGACCGAGCAAAATTTATTTCGGTGGTAGCCGACCTTACTCTGGAGAAACCGACTATTCAGATTAGCTACCGCGTGTTACGTCCAGATGGGGCTGTAATTTGGGTGGAGAAGAGTGCCCGTGCATTCTTCGACGAGCAAGGCAAAATATCGCGGATGATAGGAATGGTTGCGGACATCACCGAACGCAAGCGGGCGGAAGGGGCGCTTCGGGAGAGCGAGGCATATTTGGCAGAAGCGCAGAGGCTTACGCATACGGGGAGTGGGGCGTGGCGGGTGCCAGGAGGAGACGCCCTGTATCTCTCCGACGAATGGTATCGCATATATGGCTTTGATCCAAAAGAGGGCCTGTCGGCCTGGAACGACCGGCTGCTGCGCGTCCATCCGGAGGATCGTGCCAAATTGCGAGAGAGAAAAGACCGAGCAGTCCGTGAAAAGTCGGGTTACGAAGTGGATCACCGAATCGTGCTTCCGGACGGCACTGTCAAATACACTCACACCGTCGGCCATCCAGTTTTGAACGCGTCCGGGGATGTGGAGCAATTCGTGTTTACCATGATGGACGTTACCGAGCGCAAACGGGCAGAAGAAGCGCTCTCAAGTATGAGCCGCAGGTTGATTGAGGCACAAGAAGTGGAACGCACGCGGATTGCCAGGGAGCTTCACGACGACCTGGGTCAGCGTCTCGCCCTTTTGGCCAACGAGCTGGAACAACTTCATCAGGACGCTTCTACAACACCTGAAGTCGGCGGACGTGTGTCCACACTTCAGAAGCATGCCACTCAGCTAGCAATGGATATCCAGACCTTATCGCACGAGTTGCACTCGTCAAAACTAGAACTTCTGGGCATAGCTGCCGCCATGAGAGGATTTTGCCAAGAGTTTGGGGAGCAGACGAAGGTGAAGATTGACTTCAAAAGCCAAGACTTGCCAAGTCCGTTGCCCCCGGACATTTCGCTTTGCCTCTTCCGGGTTTTGCAAGAGGCCCTCCACAATTCGGTAAAACACAGTAGGGTACGGCACGTCGAAGTGCGATTGTGGGGAATGTCCGATCAGATTCATCTCGCGGTCAGTGATTCAGGCGCAGGCTTTGACAGCGAAGCGGCAAGGCAAAGCGGAGGACTCGGCCTGGTCAGCATGGAGGAGCGACTGAAACTCGTCAAGGGAACGCTGTCCATTGAATCTCAACCCAAGCGCGGCACCACAATCCACGCTCGTGTGCCACTCAGTTCGGACAGCGATTCCGTGCGGGCGGCGGGGTAGGAACGGCCCAATCAGCGATTATGTTTCAGTATTGGCGCAGATCCTCTGGAAGGTTTCCTTATCTTCCTCGCGGTAAAAGCTGCTCAATGAGAACCCGCAAAGCACATTCATTCCGTATCGTTTAGTGAGCTGGTTGCAGAGTTGCTCCACCTGAATGGCCCCGTCGGCATTGCCCTGTGCCCACAAAGTTGACCCGCATTCTCCGCAAATGGCGACGCGCGTGTTTTCTACCCCTGCCGCCTGCGAAGCGATAAGATCACCCACGACTTTAAAAAACCGTACTGGGTCAGGCAGATCATTCAGCATGAAGGTCGAGAGTATGTCGGCGACATCCAACCCGATAAAGCGTTGCTGTTCGATGGCGGCACCGAGATTCGAGCCCCGCGCCTGCAGAGTTTGACAAAGACTATTCAGGTGCGACTCGGTAACAACTGCGATAACCGTGTTCCCGGCGTTTAGGGCGGTTTCAATGAAACGAGCAAATCCCACTACGAAGGAGGAATCATCAGAATAGAATTCGGCCGAGTGGCTGCGCTCAATCGCTCCTTTTTTCAGTGCAAGCGATGGAAACGCCTCGGCCATGCGAGAATCGCGAACTTGCAAGTCCGTAGCTTCGTTGCAACCGTGACCTGATATTCCGCTGCTGACGAATTGCCCGCCCTGACACACCGCGTCCACGGCCCCTAATAGTTCGCTTCCGGCATACGCTTTAACCACGTAACCCGGTGCTCCCAAACTGAGAGCTTCCTGCACGACATCAGCGGAGGACTCTTGGCTTAAGAAAAGTATTTTGCATTCTGGGCAAAGCTTGAGGATTTGGCGAGCGGCTTCGATTCCGTTCAATCGCGGAAGACCGATGTCGAGGACAATCAACCCGGGGTGGAGTTCTACGGCTTTCTGCACCGCTTCCAACCCGTCGGATGCCTCTCCGATGACCTGCAAATGTGACCGCTTCCCGATTGTCGAACATACGAATCGCCGAAATGGTTCGTAATCATCAACCACCAGCACTCGAATCGGTGTTACGGCTCGATATCTATCAGGTGATGGCGCCTTGGGAGAGAACATTGGAATCGGATCCCCCTTTTAATTACGGATTCTAAGGAAGCTTCACTCTGCGAATGTGACGAAAAAATACCATTCTACCTAACACCGCTCAATTCCCATAGTTGCATCGGCAATAAGCCAGTGCTTTCAAGAGCAAAGTTCGCCCAAGTTGCCACTTCACTCTTAAGGCGCACCACCCGTCTCGGCAGCGGAAGGCCAGCGATGGGCAGAGCGCTTTCTGCAAAGTGGATATGATGCAGGAAAGCCACGGAGAAGAATGATCAATTTTGAACAGTGAAGGTAATTCCGGAAAATAAGGTCCTCGGCTCGGCCTGGCGGCAGAATCTGCACCTAATTAGTTGTTTGAAACCCCGCAGCCACAGCGCCGACTGGGCGATATCCGGAGTTGGTTACATTTACGGAAAGATTTTTTGCCTTTGCGACGAGAACCTCGTTTGCCGGGTATCCCGTCCCGTTCTGCAAGGACGAGAAGTGAACATCCAGGGTGACGGTGTCTTTGGCGTCATCGAGGTACGTGGCCACCGTTAGCCCGATGACCCGGTTGCTGGCTGGGTCGACCTCCACCGACAAGACATCGCCAGGCTTGGCGTAGTCGCGGAAGTTCACACGCAAGCCGCGGGCGGCGCCCGGCAAGTCTATGCTGACCTTGCCCGCGTCCTTCTCAGCCTGGATTCTCGCCGGGTCGGGTGGAACATAAGTCTTTACCAGCGCCACCGCTTGTTTCATATAGTCCGTCAGTTCTGCCTTCTTGTTTGCGATGATGCGACCCCTCAGTCCTCGCTTGTTTGCCGGAGGTGGAGACGCATCCACCGTGACCTTCTGCAGCGCGCCATCAGCCCCGTAATAGCATCGCTTCTGCTGCTGAGACTTTTCCTCGCCTTTGAGGCTGATCACAGTAGTCTCGATCCATTCGTACTGCCGGATATTCTTCTGATCCTTGGCCACGGATTGCTTGAGCGCAGCCACGCGCTGCTGGATTTCCGGCGACTGGGACCTCAGGATCGCGGGTGTAAGCAGCAACGTGATGGTGCAGGCTGCGAGTGCGAGCTTGAATCTTGACGTGATCATAGAACTCCTTTTCGAGCATCGCTGGACGCGTGCAATGAGTCTCACACGTGCTGGTAGTTCGCATTCTGAATAGCGATGTTCAGTTGCTTGCTGACTCCGTCGATTGCCAGATTTGAAACGTGGTTTGTCCCGTCCGGAAGGCGGCTGAATCCAACGGTCAAGTTCATCGCATCTTTTGGATCGTCCATATAAGAGGCGATATGAATTCGGAGCAGTTCTTTCTGTGTTTTGTCGAAAACCAGCGTCATCGAATCTCCAGGTTTCAGATAGTTGTGAACGACCAATTGAATTTCCCCGGGAACACCGGCCGCACCCAACGAAATGCTTCCCTGCGCAAAGGCTTGCTGCAAGAGGTCTTTGTCTGGAGGAACGTACTGCTGCGCTAAAGCCTTCATCTGATTCGCGTAATCCTGGTATTCTTCCGTCTTCTTCGCGACGACGTGCCTTTTCAGTCGCCCTCCGGAAGGAGGATCGGGAGGCGGGTCAAGCGAAGTCTTCTGGGGTTTCAAGTCCGGCCCCAGGCGCACCTGAAAGTGCTCCTGCTTTTTCTCTTCGCCTTTTAAGCTGATCGTCACCTGTTCGTTCCAGGTGTAGGACGCGAGCGCCTGCTTGTTTTTTGCCATCGACTGTTGAACGCTCGAAACCTGCTGCTGCAGTTCCGGATTCTGTGCATTGGCGGTAATTGTCAATATGGGGCCGGCAGAGAGAACGAGCAGGGCCAGGAGTAGAGAAGTCGAGTTATGCCATGCGCTTTTCATGATGATCCCTTCGATATTTCGTGCAAAGTTAAAATCGTGGCCTTCGGCTATCTCGGGACCAGCAGCGACTGCTTTCGGCCTGATGAGCGAGAATGAACCGCTTTCGAGCACGAGTGGCATTCGGGTCGCCGGGGAATTTGCACGTCGTCTACTGAGCAAAGACCAACGGAGGCCCGCTGACTCGCTTCCCCTTGAGGTTGACAGTCACCTCGACACGGTCCGCGATCCTGACAAAGGGAATGCCTTTATTCATCCCGTAATCCTTACGATCGAAGGCCATTGTCCCTTTAATTTCGCCGGAACCTGTGCCCTTGCCAGTAACAGTAAATGTCAGCGTCTGAGGCTTAGAGACCCCGCGAATGGTAAACATTCCAGGCATATCAAAGGTGGTGGGACCGGTCTGGACAATCTTGTCCGAGTGAAACGTGATCAACGGATTCTGCTCGACGTCGAAGAAATCTTTGCCTTTTATCTTGCCGTCTTTCATTCCGCTCCCAGTATTCACGCTGTCGGCCTGAATCTTGATATCCAAGACGCCGGTTGTGACATCAGGAGATGTAAATGTTAGAGGGGCGTCCCACTTGTCGAAAGTGCCCTCTAGAGCCACTGACGACTTTATGTAGAACGTAATCTTGCTATCTGCCTGCGTAATCTCGAAAACGGGAGCCTGCGCTCGGCTTAGCGACGGCAATACGACACATGCTACGAAACAGAAAACAGCTAATTGCATCCTGCTGGATTTGAATCGCGCGGGCATAAACTTCCTCCAAACACTTCGGCTGGGCGACTAAGTGAATTCCTGCTGCCGCTCTGACTATTCCACTTCGCACTCGGCGGAGGTACTGTCAGTTGTGACAGCCAAGAACCCGACTCTTCAGCAGGGAAGCAATGACGGTTGCGGGTTGTTTTTATGTCTTTTAAGGAGCGGTACTTCGTTAGCCATGATGTCGATTCTGCCTCACTTGAGATTCACGGTGACACCAAGCAGGATCCCGGACATAGCGAGATTTGCGGTCGCACCCGCCGGGCCTCCTTTATTCTTGTCCACATACAAATAACGATATCCACCCTGCAGCGTCAGGTTCGGCTTGAGCTTGTAGCCAAGAAGTCCCACCACTTGATAGTCGATTTGCGAGCCAGTTCCCCATCCGCCGACATCCCCCGCGACGGTGGCCACAAGCTTCGGTGAAAGAGCACCTTGAATTCTGCCCCCCACCAGAGGATCGACCCAGTTCTGAGACTTCGAAAAATTAAGACCAAGAATGGAGGGAGTAAAATTCACACTTTCGCCAAAATACCAGTATCGGATTCCTGCCAAGAGATCAGCCTTGATCGCATTCAAGTTGACCAAGCGAAGGCCGACTTTGGGAGTGAGAACGACTATATTGCCTGTGAAGTTCGCGGATATAGCGTTCAAGGCCGGCGGGAACGGGATCGCGTTGCTCGCCCCGAGTCTCATGTACAGCAAGTCGACTGTCGTCACTATCTTGTTGCGACGGGCATCGACGGCCCCCAACACTGCCAAGCGTGCATGGGAGAGAAGATCGCTTGGGGTCACACTAAAGCCGACGTCGCGTCCAAATGCTCCGATCGTTCCGTGCACCCACGGGAGCCAAAGATAAGGGCTCACCGCGATGTGCCATTCGTCATCTTGTCCGGTCCCCCCGGTCGTATCCTGGCCGGTCGCACCTTGCGGGACAGCGGCCCCAGCAGGCCCAGCGACGCCATTGGGCTCGGCGTCCGGCAGCTCTCCGGCGATGGCAGGTGTCGAAGCAGCGGTGGAGTTCACGTAGGTGACTGCAGCGTCTGGGATCAGGCCGGCGCTGGATTGTTGGTTTTGTTGTGCCTGCGAGAGCGAAGCGTAAATCAGAACAAGACACGCACAAGTTAAGATTGCATTTTGTATTTTCATTCTTTCTCTCTCCTCTTATTTGGTGACCAAGGCTGCGTTCGTCGCAGCGATCTGACTCTGATTTGCCGTCACCGACTTCACGCAGCGAAAACCCAAATGATTCGTACCGGTAGTAACTTCGCCTTTGCTCCGTGTGCCAACGATGTAACGCGAGCAGTACTGATCGCTGCACAGAAACGATCCGCCGCGGTGAACTCTCTTTTTCTCCGTCGGCTCGGTGGGATCGAAGGGGGTGTCCGGACCCTGCGGATTTCGCGCCACGCCCCCTGCCATGGCTAATTGCTGGTAGTAGTCAGGGCGATACCAATCGCTGGTCCATTGCCACACGTTGCCGGCCATGTCGTACAGGCCGTAACCGTTTGGTGGAAACTGCGCGATCGGAGCAATTCCGACGAATCCGTCGTCTCCGGTATCGGTGTCAGGAAAATGTCCTTGATGGGTGTTCGCCATCCACTTTCCGTGCGGCTGGAATTCATCGCCCCACGGGTAGCGCTTTCCCGCGAGACCTCCTCGGGCCGCGAATTCCCACTCTGCTTCCGTGGGTAGACGCTTGCCCGCCCAATTCGCATAGGCTAAGGCGTCTGGATAAGCCACCTGGACGACCGGATATTTCTCACGCCCCTTGAGGTTGCTATTGGAACCTTGGGGATGGCGCCAGTTCGCTCCTTTTACGTACGCCCACCATTGATAGTGGTCGTTCAGCGGTACGGCATGAGCGGGCGGCGAAAAAACTACGCTGCCGGCATAAAGATTCTCTGGAGGAACTCCGGGAAACTCTTCTGCAGTCGGCGTGCGTTCGGCTATGGTTACGTAGTCTGTCGCCGTCACGAACCGCGCAAACTCTTCGTTGGTAACGTCAGTTTCATCCATCCAAAAACCGTCGACGTATACGCGGTGGATGGGGAGCGCATCGGCGGCCGGGTGCATGCCGATTGCCTCGGCCGCGGGCGAGTCCATTGCGCCCATGGAGAATTCACCACCGGGAATCCACACCATGCCGTGAGGTGACGGCACAGAAACGTGAAAAGCGATAGGAATGGTGGGACCGAAAACCGCGGCCTCAGCGGCTCCGGCGAGGGGTTGGCCCGCCTCCATTTTACTGACGGACGAAAGAGGCCACGGGCGAAACATGGCGACCGCCGCGACCGCTGAAACTGTAATCAGAATGATCAAGATCCACAGAGGGCGTCTCGGTATCGAAAAGGACTGTAAGGTTGGTGTCCCGGTTCGCTTTTTGTGTTTCATCCGTTCGTCCGCCTAGAGGACAAGTACATCGAGTGATTGAGGCGGATACTACGGAGCCGACGCGAGAGGAGCAACTGTCAAAGGTGACAGGCCTTTAAGAAACCCAAACCACACGTTGGAGCAACGCCCTCTGTTTTCGCAAATTACCGGTTGCTACTCAATGTAGTTGGAGAGTTGTCACGCGACTGTCTGTTCTGACAGTTGTAAGGCTCTGCATTGGGAAGTTAACTGGCAGCGATGACTTGCAATCCCTGTCCGACTAAAGCCGTGTGCTCATACGAAAAATGCCACAGGAGTGTGTCTGCGAATTGTCAACGCAGTGTGGCGTGTCATTTTCCGAGTCGCGGGTAAATCTCACACAGGTTGAAGCCAAAATATGGGTGTCGAAAATACAAAAAGGAGAAAGGCTATGAAAACAAGATTTGCATTGTGCGCGGTGCTGATGTGCCTCACGTCCGCGATTGCCGGCGCACAACAAGTTTCAGTCAACTACAACCATAGTCAGAGTTTCACCCCGTTTCACACTTATGCGTGGGGCGCTGACAACGCCAATCAAGTTCAGAACTCGATACTGGCACAGGTGGCGATACAGAATATCGACTCGGCGCTGCAGGGC